>JBLMXD010000185.1:0-13551 GCA_050257575.1 Alphaproteobacteria bacterium
GTAGCGGGCATGGATAATGCCGGTGCCGGCGTCATCGATCCCGGCCGCAATGCCATTCGGTACGGTCTTGCCGCGATCAAAAACGTTGGGCAGGCAGCGATGGCAATGGCCATTCTGGAACGCGAACAACACGGGGAGTTCAGTTCGCTGGAGGACTTTTGCAGTCGGCTTGATTCGCGAGTCGCCAATCGAAAAATGTTGGAAAGCCTGATCAAGGCAGGCGCGTTCGATTTTACCGGCCGCGACCGTGCGGAACTGTTTGCCTGCATCGACGATGCACTTGCGTCTTCGGCGGCTCTTCAGCGTGATCGGGTAGCCGGACAGGTCTCGCTTTTCGATGAAGAAACACATGCCGCCACGGCAGGGAGACCACAATCGATCAGGGCCTGGACCGAACACGAGAAGCTTTCCTATGAGAAAGAGCTTCTCGGGTTTTACGTCAGCGGCCATCCACTCGACGCGTATGCCGAAATTCTTGCAGCCAGGAACTATCGGTCGATCGCTTCGTTAGGCGACCTCGATGATCGTGCGCAGTTCAAAATCGCGGGCGCAATCGTGGAGGTCGAAAAGAAATTTACCCGGAAAGAGGGCAAGCCATTTGCGGTTGTGTGGATCGAAGATCTCGCAGACATGCTTGAGGTGGTCGTTTGGAACGATGTCTACACGAAGGTCTCAGACATTCTCGTGCCGGGGCGGGTGGTCGAACTGAAAGGAACACTCGATCGACGCGACGAGATGCTCCGCGCTACGGTTTTGGAAATCAAACCCCTGGCCTCGCGAAAAACCAACGGCGCAGTTGAGCCATCGGCGGATCGAATGCGACCCTTCGCAATTCTTTTGCGGTTTTCTGCGGGCGCGACAGGAGACGAATTGCGGCAGGTCCGCAACATTCTGGCCAGCTCCCCGGGACGCCAGTCAGTTCAATTGTTGTTTGATCGCGGCAACGGGAATTTGTTGCGACTGGACGCCGGCACGGAGTTTCGCGTGGACCTTACGCCGGATTTACAGGAAAAACTTTCGCGCTGGCTGGTGACCGATCGCCAATAGCCGAACTATCGCTGTTTTTCCGGTTTCTTGGGACGCGCTCCTGAGGCATCAGCTCGCGCAACGGCACCTAATAACAATGTCTTGTCTTCGAGTCCTGTTCCAAAGCCAAGCGGAAATGTACGGCTGGCGCTCTCAGATGCAGAAGCACTGAAGGGCTGGTCGTTCATCTCTTCTTTTAGACTGACGCTCCAGTTCGATTGCAAAAGAGGGCCGCGGAATTCCAGCTCGGTAACGGCGGGCGCGAGTGGCAGCGCAGCCGGAGCGATTTGAATTTTGCTTACGCAATCAAGCGGACGCGACGTAAGATCGAACATCGGTGTCGCTGTCAATATTCTGATTACGACGTCATTTAGATCTTCGAAATGAATTTGGCCGCGAAGCGCAAGATCGACGTCATTAGTTGCCAGGTCCAAAAAGTCCAGCGAAGCAGCGTTGGCATCAAAAATAACCCGGCCACTCGCCTCCGTGACATTAAGAAAAGAATCGCTACTGCTGGAAAGCTTGCCGTTCATGAGCTGCACGTCGCCGACGATGCTTGGATGTTGCAATGTTTCCGAGAGAGAAATTTTTCCGCTCAGAATGCCGTCTTGAAAAGTTTTTGAATGGAAAAGGGGAGGCGCGGTTGCCAGGAAGATTGCCGGGAAATCGATCGAAATTTGGATGGGAGACATTTGAAACGCACTCCAAGTCGTCCCAAGCGGCAGCGGAAAGATTGCCGCGAAAGTCATCGGGCTCGACTTTGGCAATTGAATCACGCCGTGAGTATCCCAGTGACTGGAGTGGATTGTGGCATCAAGTTCTCCCGGAATTGCGCGCGACTTTTGTCCCGGTGGTCCGCGAAGGTTGGGGAAGTAATTACGCAGATCTTCGGTGCAGACATCGAGGGTTCCGGAATAGTTGTGCTCGGGCGAAAGATCGATATTGCCCTGAGCTGATAGATAATCGTTCTTGCGCGTCAGATTCAATTGTTCGATCTCCAGCTCGCTCGCTTTTAGATTTACTCTCGCATCCAGGCTGTCGATAGCGTTGTCGAAAAACGTCAGCGACGCGCCCTGCAACACTAGGTGGCCTCCGAATTTGCGGCCGCGGGTGTCCATTGATCCTTCTACGCTGATATTCCCGGCGAAATCAGTTGGATTCGCACCGAAAAGAGCCAGGAAATCGCCGAGCTGATTGATCGATGCCGAAATGTTTCCGCGAAAATCCGGCTGGAGCCATTCCGATGAGTTTGCGGGCAATGCGGCTTCGCCGCTCAATGTGAACTGATTGCTCTTCTGCCGAATGTAAAGCTGCTGGAGCTCGATCTTTCGATTGTAGAGAGCGGCGCCGAGCATGATGGCTTCTGCCGTGCGATTACGCCACGTAGGGTCGGTCAATTCGCACCAAAGCGATGCAGTGGCCCGGTCCGGTTCGGCCAGGTTTCCGCGAAAGGTGAAATTGCCGGCATGAAGGACGCCCTTGATCCGGTCGGCGAAGCCGAGCGCGTTGGAGATTTGCTCGAGCGACAGATCACCGGCGCCGCCTGCGACTTTCCAGTTTGAATACTGGGAATGCCACTCATGCGAAATGTTTCCGCGAAGTTTGCCGCCGAAAGCATCAACATCGAACTGCAAAGCCATTCGCTCGTTCCCCAGACGTGAGAGGTCTACCGTGGCGGACTGTAAATCGAGTCCGTGCGTTAACGTAATTCCCGCGACCGTGAGGCGATTGCTCTCCCAGTGAGTAGCGCCGCGCAACTGTGAGAAAGTCTGGCGTATCCACGGTGACGTGATCATGAGTTCAGCAGCGTTGAAGCGACCGGGTTCCGTCTCGCTCGCAGAGACAGACGCATTTCGCAGCAGGATCAAGGTCGGTCCGCTCTCGACGCGCGTTTCCAGTTTGGCGATGTTGAAATTTTCCGGCAGCAATCGATGCAGAGTCGCCCAACCGCCTTCGCTCAACGCCCGCATTTTCGGATTTGACCGGTGCATTTCCGCGTGCAATTCCCGGATAGAAAGGTCGTGAATATCATGACCGCGCAGGTGCAGCAGGATGTGCTTCAAATTCAGGGCAAGTCGCACGTCGGTGACGGTCATGTCTACGCGAAATGCATCGTCACGGACGCTCTTCACATGAAGCTCACCAATTACGATGGGACGGAGAAACGGCGCCTCGATCTTGTCGATGCTGGCAATGAATCCCTCCTGCCGGGCGAACCACCAGACCCAAAAACGAACGCCATTGGAAACAGCGAATGGTGCAAGCGCAATCGTCGAAACGACGATGATTAAGAGCAGAAGGATACCGAGAACGAAGCGATTCCTTAATGGCATTTGCACCACCTTCGATATTGACCAATGGCGAATGGCGAGTGTCGCATGAATGATGAAGCCCGGGCGACCAGTGCATCACCGGTGTGTTTCAGCGCCACTGCGGCTCGACAGTTTGAATTCGGTCCGCTATTGGACGTTCGCGCCTCGTAATTCATTTCGTTTCGTTTCTGGAGCCTCTTTGAAGACTAAATGCAAAGGCTGCGGTGTGTGAATTCGTTCCTCGAGTTGTCGCTGCAATGTTTGCTCGGCTTCGGCCGGCAGGCCAGTTTCCGCTGCTTTTTTCCACGCCAGCTGAGGCAGAACAGATAATTCGCTTTCAACGTCCTGCCCGGAAATCCGGTTCCATAATCCGTTTTCAAATGCGAGGACTTCCACATGTTGCGGTTCAACTCCGAGAATTTGAGCGTTTGGCAACTGCACTACGATTTCGGCCGGCCGAATATTGATCGAAAGGCCTTGCTGCAAATCGAACCCGGCCTTGGCAACAAAGGTGCCGTGCAGTTTTACACGCTTCGAACTACCCACCCAGGTGTGAAGCAGTTCGTGTTCGACTTCGACCTGGCGTGACAGAACGACCAGCTGGCTCGTTGGAGTGGTCTGCTCCATATAGACGTGGTGGTTGATCGTGATACGCGGCTGCAGATGCGCGATGTCGATAAAAGCCGCGCGCAAGTCTCTGCCCAGTCGCTCGAGCTCAGCGCTGCTCTGTCGCACCGTGCGCGCCGGCCAACTCTCCAGACGCCAAAAAATAAACCCGGCCGTGGCTGCAATGATGAGCGCAACAATAATGAACGCGAGCGGCCACATAAAGCGGTGCCTTTTTACTGAGTGCGACATTGGGCGTTTGAGTTTGAGTGTTTCGTCTCAGGCGCAATCGAGCAAGAGCATGATCACGAGCAAGAGCAAGAGGAAACAGGCAAATGCTTTGCGCCCAAAAAATTACCGCCCCCCACGCCCGATAGGCGTGAAGGGCGGCTGTTCCCCCCAGAACAATCGTAGAAAACTGTGAAGCCTAGTAAGCGAAGTTGCGGCTGCTGGCAACAAGATTTTGCACAAAAAATTTTCGCCGATCTGCGCAAGCTTTTCTGAGCACTGGGATGCGATGCAAGAACCACAGCCGGCGACAGAATTGGAGCACATTTCGCCGGTTGGCATGATCGAAAGGTTGCGAAAGCGCGCGCGCCGGTTTCTAGTTTTGCCATGCGCGATCTGGGCGACAAAGGATTGTCACGCACTTTTGCCGGTTCGCTGCTGGTTGCCCACCCGAATATGCTGGACCCAAATTTTCGCCGGACGGTGCTGTTCGTCTCCGAGCACGATCCGGCTGAAGGCGCTTTGGGCGTAATCATTAATCGTCCACTTGACAAGCCAGTGACCGAACTGGTGTCGAGTATGCCACCCGCGGACCTTGCCGATGTGCCCGTATTTCTGGGCGGTCCGGTCGGAAAAAACCAACTTATGTTTGCGGCGTTTGAATGGCAGAAGAGCGCGGGCTTGAAACTCAATCACAACATAGCGTTAAGCGAATCAAGCGAATCACCCGGGCAAAAGAATGTGCTTACCGTCTGCGCTTTTGTCGGCTACGCAGGGTGGGGGGCTGGTCAGCTCGAAACCGAAGTGAAGCAGAAAGCATGGCTAATTCAGAAAGCCAATCCTTCGCTGCTAAAGCTGGACCGCCTGCCAAATCTCTGGTTCGACATTATGCGTACTCTGGGGCCGTGGTACAAGATGCTCGCCGCTGCTCCGGACGATCCTTCGCTAAATTGACCCCGGAAACGAATGCCGGCAGGCGAGGAGTGATTTAGCTTGATTCTTCCTGTCACTTCTCACTAATCACTCTCACTTCGCACATGATTATCGGCGTCCCCAAAGAAATTAAAGAACAAGAGCAGCGCGTTGCTCTGCTACCATCCGGAGCGAATCAACTCACCCGGCTTGGCCATTCCGTAGTGGTGGAAAAAAATGCCGGTGTCGGTTCTGGCTATCCGGACCAGGATTATGCCAAAGCCGGCGCAGAGATTGTTCCGGAAGCGAAACAAGTTTTCGCGCGCGCCGACATGATTGTGAAGGTCAAGGAACCTCTCGAGGCCGAGTTCCCGTTGTTACGCCGGGGCCAAATTCTCTTCACGTATTTGCATCTGGCTGCGAGTAAAGCTCTCACCGAGGCATTGCTGAAATCTGGCGCGACCGGCATGGCCTATGAAACGATCCAGGTGGACCATCGGCTGCCGTTGTTGGAACCGATGAGCGAGATCGCTGGTCGCATGTCGGTGGTGATGGGCGCAAATTTTCTAGCCAAATACAACGGTGGTAGCGGAGTTTTACTAGGCGGCGTACCAGGGGTCTTGCCCGGCCGCGTCGTCGTTGTCGGCGGAGGAACGTCCGGGGTAAATGCGCTGCGGATGGCCAAGGGTCTGGGCGCGGATGTCACCATTCTGGATATCGACGTCGAGCGGCTGCGATTTCTGGATGTGACGATGGACAACCTTCACACGCTGTATTCGAACCAGGCCAATCTGGACGACTTAATGCCCGACTGCGATTTGCTTATCGGTGCCGTACTCCTGCCTGGAGCCAAAGCGCCCAAGCTAATTACGCGCGAAATGTTGCGAAAGATGAAACGCGGGAGTGTGTTCGTAGATATTTCCATCGATCAGGGGGGATGCGCCGAAACCTCGCGGCCGACAACGCATCTGGATCCGGTTTACGTTGAGGAAGGGGTGACGCACTATTGCGTTGCAAACATGCCGGCGGCGTACGCGCGCACGGCGACGCAAGCGCTAACGAATGTCACCTACCGTTACGTCGAATTACTGGCCGATTTTGGCCTGGAAGGCGCTTGCAAAAAGCAGCCCGCCTTGATTGGTGGAATCAATACGCGCGATGGCCGGCTGACTTGCGCGGCGGTAGCCGAAGCACATGGCCTGAAGGCGGAGTCGCCCTTTTAGTGTTCGCCGCGAGCCAGTTGCTTTCCCCCACAACATTATTTGCGGTCCAAAAACTGCGCTTGCTGCGATTAACCAATTAAACCAATATGCGTTTCTAGATATGAAGAAATACATCTGCATCCTGGCTGGTGCCGCGCTCCTTACGGCGTGCGAGCAAAAAACCGAAACAGTCGCTCCGGCGGCAACCCCAACCCCGACGACGCCTCCGCCCGCGGCGACTGAAATGACCAGTCCAGCCGCAGCGGAAAGTCCCGCTATGACAACGGAATCGCCCGCGGGAACAACAGAATCGCCGGCTGAATCAGCCGAATCGCCTGCGCAGTCGCCGGGCTCTTAAGTCATCGGGATTTTCTTGAGAAGTCTTCCGCCGAGCGTTCGGGGGAAGACTTCTTTTGTACTGACATCGCAGGTGAGACGTCCTGACGTCAACAAACATGGTCTTGAGATGAGTCGATTTGTGATTTGAACGCTGCCAATGGAAATGGTGCCGCGAGATTCGTTCACATTTCCGAAAACCCGTCTCCTCACACACCGGTCGCAATTTGGATGTGTGAAACGAGATGGAGTTACGCGCCGCGCGAAATATCTGATGTTAACAACGCTACCGTTGGAAAATTGCGGCCCATGGCGCGCAGGGTTTATCACGTCGCGCCGGTTGGGGGGAGCGGTCGTTCGCAATCGTGTTCGGCGCCGGTTACGGGAAATCGTTCGCCGCCATCAACACCAGCTGCGAGAAGGATTTTGGTTCGTGCTTGTTGCCAGGCACGAAGCGGCGACGGTGGCCTATAGCGTCCTGGAACATGAATTGTTGCGCCTCATGAGGCGCGCTTCTATTCTGCTCCGATGCTAGGCCTGATTCGTTTCACTATTCGCCTTTATCAGCACACGCTCTCCCCGGTACTTCGTGTGCTCGGTGGGCCTGATTGCGGGTGCCGATTTACACCGACCTGTTCGACATATTTTCTGGAAGCGGTGGAGAGGCATGGCGTCTGCCGGGGAAGCTGGTTGGGACTCAAACGTCTGGCACGCTGTCAACCGTGGGGTGGATGTGGATACGATCCTGTGCCGGGGCATCAGGTCGAGAGATCTCAGAGTGACGTCCGTCAGTGCGTGTGATCGCGCAATACCAAATTTATGGATCGAACTGCATGGATTGCCGTCGGCCTTTGCGTAGTTGGGCTTGTTGTTTGGGAATTTTATCTGGCCAAGCAGATCGCCCCCAAACCCGGTCCGGCGGCTGCTGCGCACGGGCAAGCTTCGCCCACTGTGACGCCGGCGACTCTTCCGGCGTCCCCGTCCCCGGCCGCCACACCGGAAGCTTCGCCACCAGCTGCTGAGTCAGGTCCGGGTTTTGCCGAAAAAACGGAGACGCTGCGCAATTCAGATGTCGAACTGCGGCTGACAAACCGCGGCGGCGGCATCGCGGAAGCGGTGATGCTCAATCACGTCGCTGAAGACTCGAAGCCGGTGATTTTGAATTCCGCGAATCACATGCCCATCGGCGCGATAGTTGACGACTCCGCAAAGCCCGCGCTTCAGGAATTTACGTTGTCGCGCGAGTCGGACAGCCGCATCAGCTGCGAGCGGACTGCGGCGGATGGAATCGCGGTCCGAAAGAAGTTTTCTTTGCTCCGGTCGAGCGATAACAAGGATAATTTCCTGATCGACCTGAATCTGGACGTTCAAAACACCGGTGCACAGCCGTACACGAAAGCCGATTACTATGTCGCGCTAGGTTCTGCCGCACCCATTCATCCGAGGGATTATCCGTATTACACCCGGCTGGTTTGGTTCATCAACGGGAAAGCCAGAGACAGAAACGTGAGTGCTTTCCAGGGGAGCGGGGGCTTTTTCGGTTTCGGACAACATCCGCCACAGCCGGTTTTTCAGGAAAACTTTGCCGGAGCAGAGTGGACAGCGGTAACGGACCAGTTTTTCGCCACCATCATGGTTCCGTTGAACGCGAAAGCTACCGGCATTTGGAGCCATTCATTTGAGGTCTCAGCTGAGAAGAGCATGGTCGGGATCGAGGGAGCGATGCGCATGCCCGGTTTTCAGGTGCAGCCGGGTCAAACTTATAACGCCCGATTCCAGATTTGGGCGGGACCAAAAATTTATCACCGGTTAGCCAAGCTCGAACACAACGAAGCGGAGATCATGAATTTCGGCATCTTCAAAGTTGTCAGTCAGTTTCTGCTGAACTTTCTCAACACAATTCACAGCGTGGTGAAAAGTTACGGTCTTTCCATTCTTGTGCTCACACTCGTCGTTCGCCTGGTGCTGTGGCCGCTCCAAAGCAAGGCGAATCAGACCATGCGCAAAACGGCTTTGCTTGGGCCGAAAATGCAGGAGCTACGTGAGAAATACAAAGACGATCCGACGCGAATGAACCAGGAGGTGATGAAGCTTTACAAGCAGTACGGCATCAATCCCGTGGGCGGTTGTTTGCCGATGGCGATTCAAATCCCGATCTTTTTCGGCCTTTATCAAATGCTTGCGCAGGCGGTGGAATTGCGAAATGCGAGGTTTCTCTGGGTACACGATCTTTCGCAACCCGACACGGTTGCGCATCTGCCAGTGCTTGGCTGGCCGATCAACATCATTCCGCTGTTGATGGCCGCTACACAGCTATGGCTCATGGCCATGACGCCGAAAACGGGCGATCCCACTCAACGTCGTATCATGATGTTTACGCCGCTGATGTTTCTATTTTTCTGCTACAATTTTGCGGCGGCTCTGGCATTATATTACACCGCACAAAATCTCTTCAGCATCCTGCAATTTTATCAGAACAAACGACAACCCATGCCGACTCTCGAAAAAGTTGCTCCCGCTGGAAAACGAAAGAAATGATGACGCCGAAAGATCTGCTGGACACCATGCTCGGGTACCTCGGTTTTGTGGTGGAGATTCAGGAGACCACCAACGAGGGCGGCAACCCGACGCTGCAGATTTACACCGAGGAGAGCCGGCGACTCATCGGACGCAACGGCGAGACGCTCGAGGCCATGCAATTTTTGCTTAACCGGTTGCTACAAACCAGAGATCCAAACGCAGAGAAAGTCATCGTCGATTGCGAGCATTACCGGTCGATGCGCGAAGATCGCATCGTGCAGAGGGTGCGCGAACTCGCCGAACGCGTACGCATTACCGGCCGTTCACTACAGCTTGAGCCGATGAATTCGTACGAGCGGCGCCTCGTGCACAACGCTTTCAAAGACGATCCTGAGGTTGCGACGTGGAGTCCGTCGGATTCTGCGCGGATTAAGCAAATTACGTTGTTGAAACGCCAGCCGAAGAAGGAAACGGCGCCGAAAGCGTAGCCCAACGGATTCTGTTACATTTTATTTTTGAATCGCGCGACGTCTGTGCTGGTTCCAGCACGCACATCCGGTCGCCACCGGAATTTTTCCAGCAGCGGGTTGTCTTTTCCTTCCACGGCGTCAGCGATGATTTCCCCAAGCACCGGAGCGAACTTGAATCCATGTCCATTGTCACCGGCGGCTATGACCAAGCCCTCGCGCTTCGGGTCGCGTGCGATCCAGAAGTGGCCGTCGTGTGTGTCGCAATACATGCACACGCGCGTGTGGACAATCGGCGCATCGGCAAGCGCCGGAAATGTCGAGGTCAAAAATTTGCGCAGATTGTTTTCGTCGTCGGAAGTTACAACGCGCTCGGCTGAATCGGGCGACATTTCCCGCCCCGGACCGTGATTTGCAATCTTCACTACGCCGTCCCGATTGATCGGGAAACCGTAATAACCGGTTGTTGTAATGTCGGCGCCGAAAACCGGAAAGCGTTCAGGCCCGAATAACTCAGGCTCAGCGGGCTTAAGGTGGAACACAGGTTGACCTGTCGCGCGAAAGAAATTTTTCGTGAAGGGAAGCAGATAGGGTGTCCATGCGCCCGTTGCCATGATAACGATATCTGCGGAAATGTTTGTTCGTTGTCGATCGTCTACAACGACTCCGTTTACACGCCCGCCGCTTTCATCCAACGCAGCGAACCTGCCTGCGTGTAATCGCACACCCGCAGATTTGGCACGGTCAATCAATGTTCCAACGACGCGACCGCTCTCTGCGTAACCCGCTTCGATTTCCAGAACTCCATCCAGATACACCTCTGGATTCCACGCCGGAAAACGCTTCCACAACTCAGCAGCATCCATGCGCTCGACCCGGACTCCGTGTTTTTGCAACAGTTTAAAACTATCATATTCAAAATCGCCCGGCGTCATTTCCGTGCGGCGAACAAACATTACGCCAACTTCGTGGTACAGATTCGTGTCGAATTCCTGATTCCATTTGTGCCACAGCTTTATCGAGCGTTCCGCCAGCGCGGTATAATCTTCGTCGGCGCCGTACGCTGCGCGCACAGCTTTACTAATGTCGGTCGACGCTGCCAACTCATGCGGCAGCGGTCCCGTATCCACGAGCACCACTTCGTGACCGCGTTTCTTTAGTTCGATGGCCGCAGTAACGCCATTGATTCCCGCGCCAACAACGATGACTCTCGACATCTTAGAACACGGCACGTTGCAGCGGCGCTTGTGTCAAGCGCCGATTCGGAGTGCACGTTCCCGTTCGAGCAGGGTCGGATGCGAGTAATAAAAGCCGCTGTAGAGCGGATGCGGAGTGAGGTTACTCAGATTTTTCTCAGTCAACTTACGCAAAGCCCGAATTAGTGACTGCGCCTCGTTCATCGTCGCACGCGCGAATGCATCCGCTTCGTATTCGAAACGGCGCGACCAGATATGAATCAACGGCGAAAACCAGAAACTGATCGTGCCGGCAAGTAGCACGAACAGCAGCATCGCAGGGACAACGTTTGCAGCGGAGAAGCCCGTGTGATGCTCAAACCCGAATGCGTGATAAAACCAATCCTGGCGGGCCAACCAGGCGATCGCAGCGAACGCGACGAAGACGCTGGCGCTGGAAACGGCCAGCATCTTCAAAACGTGGCGCCTTTTGTAATGACCGATTTCGTGGGCCAGCACGGATTCCAACTCGAGTTCGCTCAACTGCGAAATCAGTGTGTCGAACAGCACGATTTTTCGAAAGCGCCCGAACCCGGTGAAGAATGCATTGGAGTGACGCGAGCGTTTGCTGCCATCCATCACCTCGATGCTGCGCGTGGGAAAATCTGTGCGCTTTGCCAGCACGAAGAGACGCTCACGTAAGGATCCCTCCGGCAGCGGCGTGAATTTGTTGAAAAGCGGCATGATGATCGCCGGCGCAATGAGCAGCATGAGGAACTGAAACATGATGAGAACCGCTGCAGCCCAAAGCCACCAGTTTGGACCGGTCCATTCAACAAGTTTTAACATGAGCACCAGCAATGGATAACCGAGCAACACCGCGAGCAGCAGTCCTTTTACTCGATCCAGCACCCACGTCTTTAAGGTCGTCGTGTTGAAACCGAATCGGGCTTCGAGTTTGAACTGCGCGTACCACGCAAATGGCAAAGCGAGAATACTCAGCGCGATTCCGGTAACGAACAGAAAGCCGGCCATTCCCCAGACCGAAGTGCCCACGTCGCTCGCAAAAAATTTGAGCGCCCAAGGCAACACGCCACTGAAAAGCACTGTGATGAGCAACGCGGTATCAAAAATGTTGTCGATAGTTCCGAAGCGGCTTTTTGCCAGCGTATAATCAATCGAACGGCGATACGTCGCTTCGTCGATGAATCCGCGAAATGTGTCAGGCACCTCGTTGGCGTGTGCACGTACATAACGCTGGTTCAATCCGTTCAGCCAGAGTTCAGTGATGAGGCGCGCAAGGATCAGGATGAAAGCAATGATGGCAAACGGCGGCATGAACGGATTGTGCTTGGGCTCCTCTAGTCGTCAGACGGCGAAGAGTTTTCGATAATAACGATACCAATCGCTCTGAAAACGTTCAGTCGGATCATACTTTCGTTTCAATTCCAGAAATTGCTTAAATTGGGGATAACAACCTGTCACTTGCTCGGGTTTCGCAAACTTGTGATAGGTCAGGTAGTAACTTCCGCCGCGAGCAATAGCCAGATCGATCAAACCTCGGAAAGACCGGGCCGAATTTTCGATTCCGGCAGGGGTGTGAAACGTGAGCAAATTGAAGATGATGCATGCATAAGGTTGTTTGGCCCAGGCCAGGAAACTCTCGTCATCTTTTTCAATTAACCGGACGGTGCCATAGATGACGATTGTGCGGTTCGAGCGCAACAAATCTGCCGCTTTCGCTAAGAAATTGGGAAGATCCGGGCGCGGCACGTAAATTTCGGTGATGATCAAACTGGATTCTTCGCCTCCGATTTGTTCCCTGATCTTTTGCGCATAATCGGGCAGATATGCGCTGAGCTGATTTGTGTCCGACCAATAAGTCTGCCCGTTAGTTGATAAATAGTATTCGCTGTAACGCTTGAAAGCCTTGGCGCGATCGGTATAAGCCAGCCGCAGCAGGTCCAGCCAGTCATCAACGCGGAGTTCCTTCTTTGCGACAACCGGTTCCTCTTCGTCGATTGGCTCGTAGCAGGAAAAAACTCCGCGCTGCAAAAAGTCCGGCGACTTTTCATCGACTGAAAATTGAAAATCGCCGTAAAGAAACCTTTGCGCGATCCGTTGTTCAAAGCGTTTTGGCAAATCGTCGGCGCGAACTATTTCCACGACGCGTCGCAATTTTTTCCGGGGAACAAGGCGAAGAGTTACGGTGTCGATGAATCCGAAGAGCCCGTAACCGCCGATTGCAGCCCGGAATAATTCGCTGTGTTGATCGCGTGAGCAGAGAACGGTTTTTCCATCGGCGTTGACGACGGTGAACGATTCGACGTTGGAAATCAGGGGTTTCATCGCCAATCCGCGTCCATGCACGTTCGAGGAGAAACTCCCGCCGAGTGTGAATGTATCGGCACCGGTTTGCTTTTGCGCGATGCCCCATTGCTTTTCTTGGCTCGCTTGGGCGTCCAGATAAGCGCGAATCAGTTTTGGCCATTGAATACCCGCTTCGGCTTCGATCAAACCGCGCTCTCGATCGAACGACATCACTCGATCAAGCCCGCGTGTGTCGACGCAAATGCTGTCCGTGGCGAATTGCTGGCCACCCATCGAATGGCGGCAGCCCGAAACGGAAATAGGGATGCCTTTGCAGGATGCGGAATGGACGATTTGCGCAAGCTCATCTCTGGTGCGCGGCAATAGAAGTTCGCGAACCCTGGTGCGATTTAGCTGTGAGTGAACATCGTTGACCCAAATCTCCCGTTCGGGTTCC
>JBLMXD010000186.1:0-3535 GCA_050257575.1 Alphaproteobacteria bacterium
GAATGGATTTTGCAACGAAAGATCGAGTACGCGCCGTTCGTGCCGACGGTGGACGGACAGAAGTCCAAGGCTGAGATTCGCATGATGTTTGTATGGCCGGATGAGGATCGCGATCCTACTCTGGTCAATAATGTCGTCCGGATGAGCCAGGGCAAAATGATGGGCGTCGATTTTAACATCGATAAGACCTGGGTTGGCGCCACGATCGCGCTGCACGAAGGAGAGAAGCAGTAGAGGGTTACGAGACGCCGCGTTTTAAATTCCCGTCGATCAGGCGCTCCACAATAACCACATCAAGCCAGCGACCATCGAGGCGCGCATGTTTCTCGTAGACGCCAACCTCACGAAATCCGTGTTTCCGGCAAAGTGCCCTGCTGGCCTCATTGAATGGAAAGATCCGTGACAGCAGCTTCCATAATTCCATCCGTTCCGCTTCGCTGATCAGGGAGGCGACCAGTAGATCGCCCACGCCTCGACCTCTCCAGTCGCGGCGGACGTACATCGAGAATTCGCCAATACCCCGATAACATTCCCGATGCCGGTACGGTCCAGCACCGGCCCAGCCGATAATTTGGCCGTCGATTTCGGCGACTACGGCCGGATAACGACCAGCGATGGATTGAAGCCACGTCTGCTGATCTTTCGCAGATCGGGCCTCCGTTTCGAATGTGGCGACGCGATCCTCGATCCCTTGATTGTAAATTTCGGCGATCGCCGCGGCATCGCTCATGCCGGCGGCTCTGACCCGTATACCGCTCACCTCAGGACGTTCGCGGGCGTGCTTACGCTGGTTCCGTTGAGACTGTTGCTTCACCGGAGCCTTGGTCGAATGCCTGTTGCACTGCACGCCAAGCCAGCATGGCACACTTGACCCGTTGCGGGAATTTTCGGACACCTTGCATCACGCGTAAATCGCCAAGGGTTTTCGGCACCTCGCCTGTTCCTTTCGTCACAAGATCTTGAAATGCGCCAAGCATCGTTGTGACTTCGTCCCGACTTTTCCCCCTCAATTTTGTCGTCATCAATGATGCCGATGCCTGGCTAATGGCGCATCCGTGTCCGGTAAACTTGATATCCTCCAAGCCTCCGTCCCGACCGAATTTCACCGACAAAAGAATTTCGTCGCCGCATGCCGGGTTATCGCCGCGCACCCGGACTGTCGCATCCTTCAGTTCGCCGAAATTGCGGGGCCTCCGCGAATGATCGAGGATCACTTCTTGATAAAGCTCTTCGATCTCTGGAGTCATGAAAAGAAACGTACAGCGTTTTGAAGGATCTCAATCATTCGATCGATTTCCTGCATCGTGTTGTAAAAATAGAAGCTCGCGCGAATCGTGCCCGACACACCAAAGCGACGCATCAACGGCTGGTTGCAATGGTGTCCGCCGCGCATTGCCAACCCGTACTGATCCGCGAATGTGGTTAGATCGTGCGGATGCGCAGCATCCATCACGAACCCAACGAGCGCGCCCCGCTTTCCGTCCGGACCAAATACACGGATTCCGGGCAATTCCTTGAGCCGCTCAATTGCGTAAAGCGCAAGCTGCGAGTCGTGCTCGAAAATCGCCGGGCGCCCGATTTGCTCGATATAATCAATCGCGACGGCAAGTCCGATCGCGCCTGCGACATTTGGTGTGCCGGCCTCAAATCGATGGGGCGGTTTCTTAAACGTACTCTTTTCCAAAGTGACGCTTACGATCATTTCGCCTCCGCCGTGCCACGGGGGCATGGCATCTAAAAGCTCCGCGCGTCCGTAAAGCGCGCCGATTCCTGTCGGAGCACACATTTTGTGTCCTGAAAACGCCAGGAAATCGCAGCCCAGCTCCCGCACATCGAGCGGTAAATGGCCAACGCTCTGTGCGGCGTCGACGAGTGTGAGAGCGCCTACTGCACGCGCTCGTTCGCACAGTTTGGCAACCGGGTTGATGGTGCCCAAAGAATTGGAGATGTGCGTAAAAGCAAACAGCTTCACCTCCGGTGTCAGCAACGTATTGAGCTGCTCAAGATCGAGAGTCCCATCGTCAAGCACCGGCACAAATCGCAGCTGCGCACCTGTTCGTTCCGCCAGCAACTGCCATGGAACCAAATTGCTGTGATGTTCCATTACAGTCAGCAGAATCGCGTCGCCTTCCCCGACTAACTTTCCGCCCCACGCCTGCGCAAGCAGGTTGATGCTCTCCGTCGTTCCACGCGTGAAGATAATCTCGTCAGCAGTCGCAGCGCCGATGTACTGGGCGACACGCTGCCGCGCATTCTCGTAAGCTTCGGTTGCGCGGTTGCTCAGCAGGTGCAGGCCGCGGTGCACATTTGCATTCGCATGCTCGTAAAAGTTCCGAAGCGCCTCGATCACCGCACGCGGCTTTTGCGAGGTCGCTGCGCTATCAAAATAAATTAATGGATGCCCATGTGCCCGTTCGCGAAGAATTGGGAAATCCTCACGGATCGCGTTCCAATCGACGATGCTGCCAGCCGCCTTATGCACGTCATAATCTGCTCCACACGTCCGCTATGCGCTAGGGAGGAACGTGTTGGTCTCAACGCCTTGGCAAGCCGATCAGTCTTGCCGTCGATTTACCAGGGAAACGGCAATTGGTACCGCTATTGTAATTCCTCGTTTACTTCCGCGAAGGCCTTTACCGCGAACTCAAGGTCTTCGCGGGAATGCGCCGCAGAGACTTGGGTGCGAACGCGTGCTGTGCCGTGGGGAACAACCGGATAGAAAAAGCCGATCACATAAACGTCCTTGTCCAACATGCGCGCAGCGAACTTTTGCGACTTTGCGGCATCACCTATCATGATCGGTACGATCGGGTGCACACCGGACTTGATCGTTAGACCGCGCTCTGCAAGCGCAGCGCGAAAGTATTTGGTGTTTTCCTCGAGCTTGTCGCGCAACTCGGTGGATGCGGTGAGAAGTTCGAGCGCTTTCAGTGACGCCGCCACGACCGGGGGCGCGATGGTGTTGGAAAACAGATAGGGCCGTGAACGTTGTCGCAACAGGTCGATGATTTCTTTTCGCCCGCTGGTGAAACCGCCGCTGGCGCCGCCGAGCGCTTTTCCGAGCGTTCCGGTGATAATGTCAATCCTGCCCATGACGCCGCGATATTCATGCGTGCCGCGTCCGGTTTTGCCGAGAAAGCCAGTGGCGTGCGCGTCGTCGATCATCGTCAGCGCTTTGTACTTTTCCGCGAGATCGCAAATCGCCTCCAGATTCGCGATGGTGCCATCCATTGAAAAACAGCCGTCGCTGGCGACTAATCGGAACCGTGCATCTTTGGCAGCTCCTAGTTGCGTCTCCAGATCTTCCATGTCGCTATGCTTGTAACGAAAGCGTTGCGCTTTGCAGAGGCGAATGCCGTCGATGATGCTGGCGTGATTCAATTCGTCGCTGATGACCACGTCGTTTTCACTGAGCAGCGTTTCGAACAACCCGCCGTTGGCGTCGAAGCAGGAGGGATAAAGAATGGTTTCCTCAGTTCCGAGAAATTTCGTGAGCGCGGCTTCCAGCTCCTTGTGAATGTCCTGTGTGCCGCAA
>JBLMXD010000187.1:0-5301 GCA_050257575.1 Alphaproteobacteria bacterium
CGGGCCGAATTCAAGGCGTAGGTCCCCGATATTGCCCGTCGATCGAAGACAAGGTCGTCAAGTTCGCTGATAAAACTTCCCATCAACTATTTCTCGAACCAGAAGGACGGCATACCAGCGAATACTATGTAAACGGAATCTCAACCAGTCTGCCATACGAAGTTCAGCTCGAATTTCTCCATTCAATCCCTGGCCTTGAGCGTGCCGAAATTATGCGGCCGGGCTATGCAGTCGAATATGACTACTTCCCGCCGACGCAGCTTCTGCCAACACTGGAAACCAAGCTTGTCAGCAAACTCTACTTTGCCGGCCAGGTGAATGGTACGTCCGGTTACGAAGAGGCAGCAGGGCAAGGGTTAATCGCGGGAGCAAACGCTGCGTTGAGTGTTCAGGGCCGCCAACCGTTCCTATTGAACAGGCGCGAGTCATATATTGGAGTGCTGATCGACGACCTTGTCACCAAGGGAACAGAAGAGCCATACCGAATGTTTACCAGCCGATCGGAGGACAGATTGTCTCTACGACATGACAACGCGGATCAGCGTTTGACGACCAGAGCACATAATGCCGGGTTGGTCAGCGAGAACAGATACCGTCGTTTCCGAGAGAAGATGCACCTCCTCGAAAAGGCCCAGTCCGTGGCTACGGTAATCAAACTCCAGGGACTTTCGCTACTGCAACTCCTCAAACGACCCGATTTTACCGTAAAAAACCTGCCTCCCGAGGCGCTATCATCCGCGCCTCTGTCCGTTTGGGAGCTGGTCGAGATTGACTTGAAATATGAAGGATACATGGCCCGCCAGTCGGAGCATAACCAGCGGCTTGCGCGAAAGGCGACGCAGCGCATTCCCGACGGGCTCGATTACGGCAAAATTGCCGGCTTGCGATCCGAGACAAGACAAAAGCTCTCCAGCATTCGACCTACCTCACTAGGTCAGGCAGCACGTGTTAGCGGAATTACTCCGACTGATATTTCTATTATATCTATATGGCTATCCCAGAGAGCTTTATGTAGAGACAACGTGAAGACTGAAGAAGCGTCGACCCGCTAAATTGAACGTTCGATGGTCAAGTTGGCCGTTATTCTAGTCGGGAGCTATCTGCTGGGAGCCATTCCCTTCGGATATTTGGCAGGCAAACTAGCGGGAATCGACATCCGAAAGGTTGGTAGCGGCAATGTTGGCGCCACGAACGTCGTGCGTGTGTTGGGCAAAACATACGGCTATCCGGTGTTTGCCCTCGATTTCTTGAAGGGCTTCGGGGCCGTGAAAATCGCGATGTTGATGGCAACAGGCCCGCCGCCCCAGTGGAATTCGCCCGAGATTTTTGGAATCGCCGCTGCGTTGTCTTGCGTTGTCGGGCACTCCTATCCAATTTGGCTGAATTTGAAGGGTGGCAAGGGCGTTGCGACTTCCGCTGGGGCTCTGTTTGCGTTAGCGCCAATAGCAGCTTTCGTCGGCATTGCAGTTTGGATCGTAACGTTTGGGGTAACGCGCTACGTTTCATTAGCTTCAGTTACAGCCGCGGTCGCGCTACCTATCGTGATCCTGGTGGTTAGCTGGCACCAGGAAAATGCAAAGATAATATTTTACTTTTCTGTTTGCGTCGCGGCGCTTGTGATTTGGCGTCACCGCTCAAATCTGTCGCGGCTACTGCGCGGCGCCGAACCACGTTTTACTCGAAAGTGAGAATTGCAAAGACAGTCATCATTGGCGCCGGCGGCTGGGGAACAGCGTTAGCTCATTTGTGGGCAAATGACCGACGACAAGTCTTCCTGTGGGGTCATAACGCGGATCGGATCGCAAAGATGCAAAAAACACGGGAAAACCGCGATTATCTACCGGGACTCAGACTGTCGCCTTCTGTACAGATTACTCCAGAACTCGACGATTGCACAGACGCGGACCTTTTTGTGCTAGTAACGCCATCAACGGCTTTCCGGGATATCGCGATTCGTTTGCGGGAAACCGTTGGGACCACCAGCGCGGTGTTACTGAGTTGCACAAAGGGAATAGAAC
This sequence comes from Alphaproteobacteria bacterium, assembly GCA_050257575.1. Classification (GTDB taxonomy): domain Bacteria; phylum Verrucomicrobiota; class Verrucomicrobiia; order Chthoniobacterales; family UBA10450; genus Udaeobacter. Next base: position 2,019 of record JBLMXD010000187.1, read on the forward strand.
ACCGCACCGGCCTGCGGATGAGCGAGATTCTGTGCGAAATTTTCCCGGACAACAAAGTCGCGGTCTTGTCCGGGCCGAACCTTGCGGCCGAAGTTGCGAGAGGCCTTCCCACTGCAACTGTGGTGGGCTGTGAGGACGCCGATTGTGCTGCGAATCTGCAACGCGTGTTAGGCAGTCCCCGATTTCGTATTTACACCAGCACCGATGTTATCTCTATCGAGTTGGGTGGCGCGTTGAAAAATGTATTCGCCATTGCCGCAGGCATTAGCGATGGCCTTTCGCTAGGCGACAATTCCAAGGCGGCGTTGGTGACCAGATCCCTGGCCGAGCTCGTACGCCTTGGAAAAACCATGGGAGGCAATGCAAATGCCTTCTATGGACTAAGCGGCGCCGGCGACCTGATGTTGACCTGCTACAGCGAACGCAGCCGAAACCACACTGTAGGGAAACGGCTAGGAAGAGGTGAGTTGCTGGCCGAAATCATCGCATCGGAAAAAATGATTGCTGAAGGTATTCCCACTGCGCGCAGTGCTCGGGAATGCGCTCGGCGGTTGAACGTTGCCACGCCTATCATCGACCAGGTGTATGCGGTTCTTTACGAACAGAAGAAACCGACTTTAGCGCTGGAAGAACTGCTGAAGCGCGAGCCAAAGTCGGAACAATTGTAACAGATGGCACCACGCGGTCGGGTGCCTGCAATTTACAGCTCTTCCTGGCAATAATTCTCGCAGAGTTCAGCGATGACCGCCGGATACATCTCGTGTTCGAGCGCTTGAACACGCGCATGCAGAGTTTCAGGTGTATCGTTAGGCAAAATTGTCACTTCCCGCTGCGCGAGAATTTTCCCGTGATCGACTTTCTCATCGACGTAATGAACCGTACAGCCGGTCACAGCTTCGCCCGCAGCGAGCGCCTGTTTCCATGCCTCAAGCCCTGGGAATTTCGGCAGAAGCGATGGGTGAATATTGATGATTCGACGGGGAAACGCTCTCAGCATCGGTTCATGTAATACGCGCATGAAGCCGGCAAGCACGACAAGCTCGACTCCCGCGTCGCGCAACATCGCAACAAGCTGCTCTTCTATTTCCGGTTCCAGGCGCGTTCGAAATTTGCCCGGCGGTAAATATGCGTTCGCAACATGAAACTCTCGAGCGATATCCAGGATAGGCGCGTCCAGCACGTCTGAAACCACCAGACGTGCTTCGGCAGCGAGCTCGCGGGAATGGATCCGTTCAAGTATCGCCCGGCAGTTGCTTCCTTTCCCCGAACCGAGAATCCCAATTGGCAGCCGTTTCATCTGACTCATTTATCGACCGCCTTCCCACAGATTTGTTCGACCAATCCAGAAGTCGAATAACCTGCCTCAAATGGAATTAAACGAATCTCTGCTCCGATGTCGTTCAAAAGTGCACGCTCTTGTTCGTCCAGTGTCTCAGAGCTGTAATCGCCACCCTTGGCATAGACCGTCGGACGGACTGTAGCGATAAACTGCGTCGCACGAATCTGTGGAAAAATCGTCACCAGATCCACGCATGCCAAGGCTGCAAGGATCTCCGCTCGATCGGTCTCAGTCGTGATGGGGCGTCCGGCTCCCTTCAACCGGTGTACCGATCGATCGCTATTCAAGCCGACCACCATGACATCACCAATTTCTCGCGCGGCTTGCAGGTATCGCACATGCCCCACGTGCAGCAGATCGAAACATCCATTTGTGGCTACAATTTTCTTGCCAGCTTTGCGCAACTTCTCGCAGCGACTGGCAAGCTCCTCGAGTTCCACGATTTTTGGACTCATCTTATGCAATTTTGAAATTCTGCATCAATTCACAGTTGGCGTTTGACTGATTTGCACGACGGTTGGTCTAAAAATGGCGGAAAGAAAAACGAAACGCAATGCGCGACGATCGAAAAGGCATGACCCCTTTCGGGTTTCGCGTGAACCAATTGTACATATTGCACGGGACGCTCGATCGCCCGATGTCGGCGCGGGGATGCTTCTGCCGCATGTCTACAATGGCCCAATCTTGTTCGCAATCGCGCGGGATGAGCGCACCATTTTCGTGAGCTGGAATATCGATTGGCCGGGCATTTTCCGAAAGAACATGCCCGCAGATCGACAAGTTTACCTTCGAGTCTGTGGCAGCGATGGTTCCGAACAAAAGATTGTGCCGGTGGAACCAATGCTTGCCGTGCATTACCTGACGACATCGAGTTTGCGGGGTCCGCATCGCGTTGAGATCGGCTACTATCAGCCCGCCGGGAGGTGGCATTCCGTGGCGATTTCGGACGAGGTTAGCATGTCGCAGAAGGGCAGCACTGGAATTTCCGGGATCGATTTGGCGACAATTCCGTTTCACCTCAGATTCCAAAAGCTCGTCAATTTGTTCGGCACGGCCAACGGCACTCCGTTAGCAAAAGTGGTCTCGAAATTTCAAAACTTTGCGTTGAATAGTCAGCCTAACAAGTTACCGGCGGCTACGAAGCACGTTTTACGTAAGCTAAACCTGTCGCTGCCTGTAATCGCTGCAGCGCGTCGCGATTTTGAAAGAAGCGATACCAAAAAGCTCGCAAGACACAGACGAGCATTACTTCAATCTGCTGGCACCAGCCCGTCTCGCGGATTCGAAGGGAATGCCGGCGTGTAAGTCGCTTTGCTGTCTTGCGCTACTTTTCCGGGTCCGACGGTGATTCCATCATCAAGTGACGCGCATGTGTGTGGTCCGAAACCTGGGCAACCAGGTTCAATAACGCACCAAGACTCCACGCCAGGACGAAGCCCCCCAAACCGATGACGATGCCGAGCGCACCGGGGATGAAGTCCATCCGGTATCGAGCCAGCCAAAGAATGGAGCCAAGCGATCCAAATACAATCCAGATCACTCCAGCGACCTTAAGCGTACGCGACCAGCCGGTCTCTCCGGCGATTTTGCGCGGGCCTAGTCTGGAATTGTAAATACTGTACCCGAAATAGATCACGATGCCGATTGCAAACCAGTAAATCAGCCGCTCCCAGGTCAGCCACGGCAACGAGACCATCAGATAAAGCGCCGATATCGCACCCATCGGGGCGACGAACCACACCACCGGCGTTTTGAAAGTGCGCGGTAATTTCGGCTCGCGCAGCCGAAGGACCAGCACGCCAATTGAGACAATCACAAAGGCCAGCAGCGTTCCGATCGACACCAGGCTGCCTGCTTCACGCACGGTGAAGATCGCCGCGAAACAGGCCACAACGATTCCGGTGACTATCGTCGTGATCCAGGGAGTTTGGAATTTTGGATGCA
>JBLMXD010000188.1:0-3643 GCA_050257575.1 Alphaproteobacteria bacterium
TCGGGAGAGATCACATTCATTGCGGACGCAAACGGTCAGCAAACCAGGCGTCGCGCCAGTCTGAGTGTGCGGCCGCCGGTTCCGTACATGACCGATGTCCGCAGTGGCAGCTTCAAAGAGAAGGTTGAAATCCCGCTGACAAGAGAAATGCATCCGGAGTTTCGCAAGCTCGACGCAACAGTCTCAGCGCTGCCGCTCGGTCTGGCACACGGACTGGATGCTTATCTGAAGGATTTTCCGTTCGGCTGCAGTGAACAAGTCACCAGCGGCGCATTTTGCAGGTTGATGTTGGCTAACGAAACCGACTTCGGTTTGAGCCGCGCTGAAATCAGCAAACAACTTGAACGCACATTCGGCATCCTGACGCGCCGTCAAAATGATCTGGGCGGATTTGGCTACTGGGCGCCGGAAGCCGGCGATTCAATCAGCTTTGTGTCGGCGTATGTGATGGATTTTCTGACTGAATCGAAAGCGGCCGGTTTTGTGCCACCGGCGGATATGTTTGCCAGCGGTTTGCGCAACTTGCAAAAGATGGTGACCCGCGACCCGAAGAATCTCGCTGAAGCGCGCACCGTTGCTTACGGGATCTACATTCTCACCCGGGAAGGAGTCATCACCACAAATTACATACTAAATCTTCGCGATTACCTTGAGAAGAATGCGAAGAATCAATGGCAAGACGATATCACAGGCGTTTACCTTGCCGGCGCGCTCCATCTGCTCCACAAAGACAGTGAGGCTGAGCGGTTGATCAACAGTTATAAAATTGATAGTCGCAAGGCTGTTGCGAGGGACGATTTTTGTCAGCCGCTTGGCACGAATTCGCAATACATTGCTGTAATCGCGCGCGAGTTCCCTGCACGGCTGCGCAAAATTTCGGCCGAACAATTCCAGAATGTTCTCAAACCGATTGGTGAGGGCGATTTTAACACGCTGTCGTCTGCCTACGCGGTTCGGGCTTTGAAAGCGTACTCGCATTCAGTCGCGCAAAACCCGCCAGAATTGACAATTGCTGAAGTGTCCAAGGGCAAGAATGAAACCCGGCTCAGAAAGGGTACGAAGTCGCTTCTACGCGCGGAATATTCCGGCGACGCGACTGCCTTGCGGTTCGCCAGTGACCGGCAACTGAGCGGGCCGGGTGCGTTTTACCAAGTCGTTGAAGCGGGATTCGACAACCATACCCCAACCGAATCGCTCACAAACGGCTTGGAAATTTATCGTGAAATTCTCGGCAAAAACAATGAAGCAATCACCCGAACTAATCTTGGCGAGCCGCTCCACGTGCGACTGCACGTCCGCAGTTTGCAACGGCAGCCGATCACCAACGTGGCGATCATCGATCTTTTACCAGGCGGATTCGAAGTTATGGATTCCTCGGTGCGCACTGGAATGAGCGCTATTCACGGCGTCGATTACGTCGATGTCCGGGAAGATCGCGCCATCTTCTTCGTGACCGCGCCGACCGACGCGCTCGAGATCGATTACCAGATCAAATCGTGCAACCGCGGCCAGTTCATCGTGCCGCCAGTATTCGCGCAATCGATGTACGATCGGAACGTCAAAGCGCGTGGCATCGGTGGAAAAATTACCGTGACCGAATGATGGCGTTCCGGAAAATTCTACGACCTCTGTTGCTGACGTGCGCATTACTCAGCGCCGTCTGGCTCGCACTACCGAAACCGCCACTGCTGGAAGGCATTTCGTTTTCGCAATCCGTGCGTGACCGGAACCGAAAATTGCTACGGGTCACGCTTAGTTCCGACCAAAAATTCCGGATTTGGACGCCGCTGGAAGAGATTTCACCCGACCTGATCGCCGCAACGCTGCGCTACGAGGACAAATACTACGCACATCATCCCGGTGTGAATCCGATCGCACTCGCCCGCGGCGCGCTGGAGCTATTGCGTTTTCATCGAGCGACCACAGGCGGATCGACCATTACCATGCAGCTGGCCCGCCTTCGCTTTCGCCTGCATACGCGAAGTATTTCCGGAAAGCTCGAGCAAATCATGCGGGCACTCGAATTAGAGCGGCATTATTCGAAAAACCAAATCCTTGAAGCATATCTGAATCTCGCGCCGTACGGACGCAACATCGAAGGTATTGGCGCCGCAAGTCAGATCTATTTCGATAAACCTGCCTCGAAATTGACCCAGCCGGAAGCAATTGCGCTCAGCGTGATTCCGCAGAGTCCAAGCCGGCGCGCACTACATGCTTCTCACGACAATCAATCGGTGAATATCGCCCAAGCAACTTGGTACGATCGCGCGGGGATCGATACCGATGCAGAGTTTTCGATGCGCGAGTTTCGCGCCCGGATGAAACAAGACCAAACATTTCTCGCTCCACATTTTGTCCAGCAAATCCTGGAAGGTCCTCATCGGCGCGGTCAGATCGTCACCACGCTCGATTTGGAAAAGCAGCAGGCGATTGAACGAAGGGTTACCCAATACGTGCGGAATAATCGTAATCGCAGCATTCAAAACGCTGCGGTGTTCCTCGTTGATACCTACACCATGGACGTGCTCGCGCAGGTTGGCTCGGCGGATTTCAATAACACCGCGATCGATGGTCAGGTGGATGGAACCCGCAGTCCGCGCTCGCCGGGTTCGACCTTGAAGCCCTTCGTTTACGCGCTCGCGCTTGAGCAGGGATTGATTCATCCCTTATCAATTTTGGCGGACGCCCCGCGCAGTTTCGATGGATACAATCCGGAGAACTTTGACCGCGAATTTCTCGGTCCGGTCCGCGCCTGCGACGCTCTGGCGCGGAGTCGCAATGTTCCTGCCGTCGAGCTCGCGTCGCATCTCATTCACCCTACGCTCTATGAATTCCTGAAATCCGCGGGCGTGCGTTTGGGGAAGCCTGAATCCTTTTATGGACTCGCGCTTGCGCTGGGTGGTGCGGAGGTTTCCCTGCAGGATCTGGTGCGACTTTATTCCGCACTGGCAAATAACGGTGAACTGCGCCCGCTACGATTCACACGTCCCGCTGTCGAACATGGCGACGCATACGCCCCACACTTGACGGCTTTAAGGCGTCAAGTGTTCACGCGCACCGGATCGGATGGCGCGCGGAAAGAAGATATCAAACGCATCCTGTCGCCGGAGGCTGCATTTCTAACTCTGGAAATGCTTGGCAATGTGCCGCGGCCGGAAATGAATTGCGCGGATGGAAATCACGAAGCCCCGGTGTATTGGAAGACTGGAACGTCCCATGGTTTTCGTGATGCCTGGTCGATAGCAGTCTTTGATCATTACGCCCTGGGGGTTTGGATCGGCAATTTTGATGGGCAAGCAAATCCTGCGTTTATTGGGCGCACTGCGGCAGGGCCGCTACTGTTTCAAATTATCGATACGCTGCGCACGGCATGGCCTGAGCCGACCGTGCCACACGAACCGCCTCCGGGAGCAAACTTGAAGCGGGTAGAGTTCTGCGCGTTATCAGGCGATCTCCCGAACCGGTTTTGCACGCAGCAGGTGGAAGGCTGGTTTATTCCAGGCGTGTCACCCATCAAAACCTGTAGCGTTCATCGCGAAGTACTCGTCGATGCCGCGAGTGGTTTACGGGTTCCATTTGATGATGGGACACGGCAGCTAAAACACGAAGTTTACGAATTCTGGCCGGGCGAATTTCTCACGCT
>JBLMXD010000189.1:0-8474 GCA_050257575.1 Alphaproteobacteria bacterium
CGCGGATTCGCCGAGATTGGACTGAACCAGTGGGATAAAGCCGTCGCTGATTTCTCGGCTGTAATCCAAAAGAATCCGGACGCTCTCCAGAGTTATGACCGGCGCGCGCTGGCATATCGAAACTTGAAAAACTACGATGCGTCCGTCGCCGATTACACATTTCTGATTACCAAAAATCCGAACGACTTCGAAGCGTTGACCAAGCGCGGATATACCTACAGCCTGGCGCAGCAATACGAAAACGCCATTGCGGATTACCAGGCCGTTCTGAAGGCCAATCCACAGGACAACGCGACGTTTCAACGGTTGCAATATGCGCAATCGATGCTGGCCGCAAAAAACGCGACCCCTTCTCCGACTCCTCCGATCGCGAGCCCCACGCCTGAAGAAAAGAGTTTGATGGACAAAATCAATCCGATGTACATCGGCATCGGTATCGTCGCGCTGCTCATAATTGCTGTGGTCATTCGTCTTCTCACACGCGGAAAAGTAGAAGAGAAGAGTCACATAATTCGTTAGGGCCCGACGCCGCGGTGTGTGCTGTTCTCAACGGACTTGGGCTTGCCTGCAGGAGCATGATTTTCTGCAGGCAACGCATCTTCGACAGTCGTGGCGGAGACCAAAATTTCTTTGACACGCCAGTGCGCGTGGTTAGTTTGCGGACGCTTTTTGCCGGAGCGAGGCGATCCCATGGTCGTTCAAATGTGGATTTGACGCGACTCTGGGATTTTTCAATCTCTGGTGGGAGGCGCGGCCGGTTCGCAGCCCGGGTTTCCAAGGGAGGCGCTGGGTTGGTGACGAGCAGCCCATGTAGCTCAGTTGGCAGAGCACGTCCTTGGTAAGGACGAGGTCACCGGTTCAATCCCGGTCATGGGCTCTGTGAGTTAGTGACCGGTATTTGAAATAAAACTATAGAGGTAAAAAGAAACGATATGGCTAAGCAAGCTTTTAAACGCGACAAGCCCCACGTGAACGTCGGCACCATCGGTCACGTGGACCACGGCAAAACTACGCTCACTGCGGCAATCACCAAGGTGCTCAATAAAAAGGGCATGGCCGAGGTGCGTGAATACGACTCGATCGATAATGCGCCGGAGGAAAAAGAGCGTGGTATCACCATTAACACAGCGCACGTGGAGTATTCGAGCGAGAAACGCCATTATGCGCACGTCGATTGTCCGGGACACGCCGACTATGTGAAAAACATGATCACCGGCGCGGCCCAAATGGACGGCGCCATCCTCGTTGTTTCGGCTGCCGACGGGCCAATGCCGCAGACGCGCGAACACATTCTGCTGGCGCGACAAGTGGGCGTGCCTTCCATCGTCGTTTTCCTCAACAAGGTGGACATGGTGGATGATCCCGAGCTTCTTGATCTCGTGGAGATGGAGGTGCGCGATCTGTTGACCCAGTACGAATTTCCGGGTGACAAAATTCCAATCGTCCGAGGCAGCGCGCTCAAGGCGCTCAACGGCGATGAGGATTCTGAAAAGCAAGTCGTCGCGCTGGTAGAAGCGGTTGACGATTACGTGCCAGTTCCGGAGCGGCCGGTGGATCAGCCGTTCCTGATGCCGATCGAAGACGTGTTCAATATTGAAGGTCGCGGTACCGTTGCGACGGGTCGTGTGGAACGCGGCATCCTCAAAAAGATGGAGGAAGTTGAGCTCGTCGGAATTCGTCCAACGGCGAAAACGGTTGCGACAGATATCGAGATGTTCCGTAAACTTCTCGACGAAGCGCGTGCGGGCGACAATGTCGGCGTGTTGTTGCGCGGTCTGAAGAAGGAGGAAGTCGAACGCGGACAGGTCATCGCGAAGCCCGGTTCCATTACGCCGCACAAGAAATTTAAGGGGGAAGTTTACGTCCTGAGCAAGGAGGAGGGCGGACGGCACACACCGTTCTTCACCAACTACCGGCCACAGTTTTATTTCCGTACAACGGATGTAACCGGTACGGTGAAGCTGCCCGACGGCGTCGAAATGGTCATGCCAGGGGATAACATCTCGGTCGAGGTCGAGTTGATTACGCCCATCGCCATGGAAAAGACCATTCGATTCGCCATTCGCGAAGGCGGCAAGACCGTCGGCGCGGGTCGCGTGAGCGAGATTCTGGATTAACAATCTTCCTCTACCTCTTCCTCTGCTTCTGGTAATGTTGAGGCGAAGGCTAGGAAGAGGAAGATTTAAGCGGGAGAGGAAGATTAAAAATACGCCAGTAGCTCAATTGGTAGAGTAGCGGTCTCCAAAACCGTCGGTTGGGGGTTCGAGTCCCTCCTGGCGTGCATCAACAGACTGCAAACACCGGACATAGCGAAGCGATGATCACCAAAGTCAAAAACTTCTTCACCGAGGTGAAGATCGAGCTGCAGAAATGTTCCTGGCCGTGGGACCCGAAGGAAAGAGGTTTCCGCCGCTACAAGGAACTGGTGGATTCAACGGTCGTGGTTGTTATCGCGATGCTGTTGCTGGGTGGGTACGTCGCGCTGTTCGATTTTGTTTTAGTCAACGTTGTGCACTTTTTCACCCGGTTGCATTGATTTATGGCGCAAACAGTTGGAGGGAAAGATCAATGGTACGTCGTGCACGTGCTTTCCGGCCAGGAGAACAAGGTGCGCGAGAACATCTTGAAACGCATCAAGACCGAGGAAATGGGCGATGTGGTCTACGATGTGCTTTTGCCGACCGAGCGCGTCTCGGAAATTAAGAAAGGCAAGAAGACCGAGACCACGCGAAAATTCTTTCCCGGTTATTTGATCGCGAACATGCATCTGCTCGACGAAAATAATCAGCTCATCGGGCGGACCTGGTATTTTATCCGCAACACCCCCGGCGTGATCGGGTTTGCCGGGACCAAGGACAAACCCATTCCGATGCGACAATCGGAAGTGGACAGCATGCTCGCGCAAATGAAGGAGCGCGAGGAAAAGGTAAAACCGAAAGTTAGCTTCGAGGTGGGCGAAACGGTGAAGGTCGCCGACGGCCCATTCCAAAATCAGACCGGTGTGGTGGAAGAGATCGATCCCGAACGTGGCAAGCTGCGTGTTTCCGTCACTATTTTCGGTCGAGCAACCCCGGTGGAACTGGAATACTGGCAAGTCGAACGCGGATAAAAATCTCTCAACACGTAACCCTCAACCAACCACTTTCCGAAATGGCCAAAGAAATCGTAGCCCATATCAAACTCCAAATCCCCGCCGGCCAGGCCAATCCTGCGCCGCCAGTGGGAACTGCTCTCGGTCCGCGCGGCGTCAATATCATGGCGTTTTGCAAGGAGTTTAACGCTGCCACGCAAAAACAGGCCGGCGACATTCTGCCGGTCGTGATCACCGTTTACAAAGACAAGTCGTTTACGTTTATCACTAAGAGTCCGCCCGCTGCCGTGCTGTTGAAAAAAGCAGCCAACATCGCTGCCGGCTCAAAAGAGCCTAACAAGACGAAAGTCGGCAACGTTACGCGCAAGCAGATCATGGATATCGTCAAAACCAAGCGCAAAGACTTGAACGCGCGGAACGACGAAGCAGCCTTCCGCATCATCGCCGGCACCGCACGGCAAATGGGGCTCGAAGTCGTCGAGTAAAAGCAGCCCGGTTGCGCGAAGGTCACAATTCGCGAGCTGTCTGCAAAGCATCAGATTTTGTTTCCGCTGGGGCCGCGACGCCCTCGCTGCGCGGTTTGCTCAGTTCCAGCTTCTCATTCACATTTTGAATCAATGCCCTCTGCTCTTTCAACTCCGATCTGAGAGCGTCGATCTCTTTCTGCTGCGCTTGTACTGTGCGGTGTTCTTTGAGAAACTCATTGAGTAACATGGCGTTCACGGCCTCATAGCGCACGGTGGAGATTTCGCCCTTGGCATTGCATGTCACCAGGTCAGGGTTCACAGCGGCCACTTCTTCAGCAACCAAACCGAATTGCGGCGTGCCTGACTTGTCGAACTCCGGTTTATAGCGAAAAGTAACCGGCTTCAGCGCGTAGAGCGCCCCACTTGCATCGTCCATGCGTTGAATATTCTCTTTGTAGCGCTGGGCGGAAAGAAAGACGCCGAGCTTACCGTCATTGTCCACGTAACAGGCGCTTCCACCAAGACCGACAACTTGGCCAGCGATGCCGGCTACATACGTAGCGCTATGAAACGAGTTTCCGATGCGAACGGTTCCGCTCTCCCCAGCGACACCGTCGTTATCAATATCGATGTTGTGGGAACCGGTGGTAAGGCTATTGCCAGCAAAAGAGCCTATGCCGATGTTAGAGCTGCCGGTGTTATTGGACAAAAGTGCTCCATCGCCGACCGCTGTGTTGGAGTCGCCATCCGCATTATTCAAGAGTGCCCCGCCACCGACCGCTGTGTTCCCACCGCCCTGCACGTTGGACAAAAGAGCGCTACCTCCCAATGCCGTATTAGAATTTCCAACAGTATTCGAGGTGAGTGCGGACTCCCCACTAGCCGTGTTCTGCTGGCCTGTTGTGTTGCTAAATAGCGCGCTAATGCCGTTAGCGGTGTTGGAACTACCGGTAGTATTACTATAGAGTGCTTGATACCCAGTCGCCGTGTTGAGTCCCCCGGTTGTATTACTATACAATGCGAACGCACCATGGGCCGTATTTCTTGAGCCGCTGGTGTTGCTCAAAAGCGCCAGGGCGCCAGTGGCCGTATTGTTATCCCCGGTGTTCAAAAGAAGCGACCCGGCGCCAATGGCCGTGTTCAAGTTCCCAGCACTGTTCGCAAAAAGCGAACGCCAACCAGCAGCCGTGTTGCCGACACCAGTCGTGAGGTTTTGGAGAGCATTGCTCCCTTCTGCCGTAGTATATCCCGGATAGCCTCCGTCCGGTGCCGGGACAAGGGCATGCGTTTTTGGCAACACACCGAGCCAGACGAAGCCAAGTACAACAATGACGAGCACAGTTCGTGTTTTGAGTTGAATCGACGGATACATATTTTGGACTTTTTTCTTTTCCCGCTTGTTGACCCTTGGTGACCGCAGGTCTGAAAACGATACGAAAGCTCTCGGGAAAAAGCGTCCTATGCCGGATTCAGAACTAATTTAAGGGCGAGAGCCTCTCAGCCCGCCCTGTAATGTCAATATCATTCGATGAGGTGGCAAAAGTGGGATTCAAGAACATTTGTTTTGACAGAAGTGGCGCGAAGGCGCGCCGGCTCCATGGATCCACATTCACGATTGTCTGCTTATCTCGGCGGATTGGCGGTGTTACCGAGAAATTCCCATTCCTGCAACGCAATCGGCACGTTGCCGTTTTTCCAAACGAAATCGTGGAAGGTACGGAGATTGAACTTGTCGCCCTCCTTCATGCGCGCGTCGGCGAGGAATTTCAGGATTTGCAGTTTGCCAATCTGGTAGGTCATCGCTCCTCCCGGGCTGGTCGAAAACGCGATCGCCTCCTGGCGCGCGGTTTCCTGGTCCATCGGAACGCTCTCCTGTAGATATTTTGCTGCTTGTTCGAGCGTGAACTGGCCGAGCGCAAGTTTTACGTCCACTTCCACACGAAGCGCGCGCAGCCGCATGAAATTGTAAATGATCTCGCGCGTATGGGGACTGTCATCGAACAAACCGACCTGCAACATCATTTCCTCCGCGTAAAAGCCAATACCCTCGTTAGCGCCCGAGTCGTAGTAGTGGTGACGGATCGGGTCCTCGTTTTTCCAAGAGAGACAAAGCTGAAAATAGTGGCCGGGGATTCCTTCGTGAACGGTAATCGGTCGCGGATCCATCGCTGTCGCGCGCCAGAAGTAACCGAGTTTTTCGGACGGCTCAGGCACGTAACGGATGCAATTCTCAGTCAGTCGTGACGGCGACGTGAAGTCGTCGTCTTCAGTAAAGCCGAGGGCGGCGAGATATTCCGGAATTGGTCGAAGCGTGTAATGCTGGACCCAATCCGGCACAGTAAGGATGCCGCGCTCCTCCAGAAATTTTCGGATTTGAAGTTCTTTGGCAGCTGCGTCTTTGATCCAGCTATTTATGTCCGTGGCGATTTTAAGCGGCGGCACATCTTTATCGCGGTTCGTCTCAAACGTCTCGAACGCGACCGCGCGGTTCCATTCCTTGCGGCCCATTGCCAGCAATTCCTCGGGGGTGAACGGCATCAACGCTACATTCCGTAAGAACCAGACATAAGGGTCGCGGCCAAGCGCGGTTTGTTGGGGAAGAGTTGGCAGCTTCGCTTTGAGTTGTTGGTGAAATTTTTCCAGCGCATCGGCCGCGCGCTCGCAAGCGCTAGTCAACTTCTCCGGACCCAGAGTCGTTGATGCTACGAGTGACTTCGCCATTTTGCGGAGATGCTCGCGAATTCCGTCGAGCCGGTTGATTGCGACCGTTGCGAACGGCGCAGGTGGCTTCTCGAGATTCTCAGAGCCTTCCTGCAGGATCGACTGGATATTTTCGATGCGCGTAAGAATCTCGTGGCTGCGCGCCTCGTCGTACGGTGCGGGAATGGTGAGCGCTTCCGCCAGTGCGGTGAGCGTCTGCTCAATGTAAAAGTTCGGATCGCGTTTCCAGCGCGGATTGATTTCCAGTTCCCAGCGCACCCGCGACAATGCCGAGCCGATCAATTTGTAATCGACCTGTTCCCGGATCGGCCGGTCGCCGTGAGTTGAGTCGATCTTTTTCCAGCGCACCTCAAATCCGGCCAAGTCTTTCTCGCGCTGTTCAATGCTCGCCCGCGACCAATCGCGCATTCCACCGGGTCGCTCCATCCGATTTACGTCGTCGCCGCTAAACGGCGCGTATTTTGCGCGCCAAGTCCAAAAATCGTCCGCCAGTTTGTTGAGGGAGTCGGTTCCAGCCGAAGCAGTGCTGCACAAAACGAAGGCAAGTACACCCGCTACCCAATCGTTTTTCATAAAGGAATTAGTCCGCACCTCGGCGCAGGGTGATCACGTGCGGATCTTTTTCAGACCGATACATAGACATGCCGTAGCAGAGCGCGGCAGATTTTTCGCGCGCATAACGAATATGATTCAGCTTGTCGTCCCAGCGCTCCATGTAAGAACAGTTAGCCGTTTTTGTGCTGCCGGGGATGGGAATGTAACGGTTCTCGGTCAATGTGAGGAAGGCGGCTTCGGTGGGCAACGGAATCGGCGTTGCCCAGTTGGGTGAAAGCCGAACAAATCGCGGTCCACTCAAATCGAGCGCCAAGACGGTGTCGCCGTCTGTGCTGTTAAGATGCAGACCGAAAAATGCAATCCGTAGCGGACCATCAAAAAGGAAATTCCGATTCGGGTCCTGACTGTCGTGCAGGATGTCAAACGCCCCGTAGAATCCCGGAATCTTGCCGAAGTCGGTTTCCGTTCCCGTTTTCAGATTGCGCAGCAGAAAATGTTTTCCATGACCCGGGCCGTCGATTTGGTCGTCCTCATCGTTTGGATCTTCCCGCAGAATCAATTCGAAACTACCATCCGGCGATTTGCAGGTGGGTTCCGGGGTTGCGCCGGGCGAAGCCGAGTCACCAGACGGAGGTGTCGCGGTCGCAGTAGCGGGTTTTTCCGGCTCGATATTCGTGAAATACGGCGAGCTTTTCGCCTGCGCGTACCAATCCGGCGCGGCCTCAAGCTTCTTGAGGTTAGTTCCCCGCGGTTCGACGCTCCAAAACTCGCGCACGTCGTTCGGTTTTTCCCTGGTGAAAACAATCGTCTCGCCATCGCCCGAGAATATTGGAGCCGAATCCTGCCCCGAATTGTCCTTCGTCAACTGGCGCAGCAGTTTTCCGTCTTCCCGATATAGATAGAGATGCGAATGGCTTGTTCCCTGTGCCTGCAAATAACGGATAGCGATTACGATTTCCGAAGCGCCTCTGGCAATCGTCGCGACAAAGCAAAATATGCCTGCGATTAAAACGATTTGAAGCGAAGAACGCATCAACGCAACGGGAGTTGAATTGCGCTTGGGTGCTCAGCGTCGTGGTAAACCTGCACGTGACAGGTGCGGGCGTCTTTTGCAGTCTCGTCAGCCACTACTCCGCCCGAACAGTAATTCTTCTGCCATAAAATTGAATTCACCGCGGTAACAACCAGGCGCAGGCGGCTGCCTTTCATCAGACGACGTGCCACGAACAACCCGGGATTGAAATCGCAGCGCACGATTTCGCCGGGCTTAACCAGCTTGGGCTCGCGCAGCGAATCGCGGTATCGAAGCCGGCGGAGATCGCTCCACAGCGCGATGCTCGTGCCGTCCGGCTGGATTTCGTAGAGATCACATTCCAGATCGATATCGGGCGTATCGATGGACAACCACAGGCTCACTGCGGGGCACCCGACTAACGGGGTTTCATTTGGGAGCGGTTCTGTATGATAAACCAATCCGTCCTTCCCGATGCTCAAGGCGAAGCTTTGGTCGATCGCGGCGGTTTTTTCTTTTGGGTCCGTGCCCTCAACGTTTTCGCCGCGGCGTGTGTCGAGTGGGTCGTAAGTGAATTGATCCGCGCCTGTGGACGCGCCGCCGCCTTGCATCCCCGAACGTGACGATG
>JBLMXD010000190.1:0-12587 GCA_050257575.1 Alphaproteobacteria bacterium
TTGATAGTACCCGAAGAGGAAGAGACGGCTAACTCTGTGCCAGCAGCCGCGGTAATACAGAGGTCTCAAGCGTTGTTCGGATTCATTGGGCGTAAAGGGTGCGTAGGCGGCGCGGTAAGTCGGGTGTGAAATCTCGGAGCTTAACTTCGAAACTGCATTCGATACTGCCGTGCTTGAGGACTGGAGAGGAGACTGGAATTTACGGTGTAGCGGTGAAATGCGTAGATATCGTAAGGAAGACCAGTGGCGAAGGCGGGTCTCTGGACAGTTCCTGACGCTGAGGCACGAAGGTCAGGGGAGCAAACGGGATTAGATACCCCGGTAGTCCTGACAGTAAACGGTGCACGTTTGGTGTGGGAGGATTCGACCCCTTCTGCGCCGGAGCTAACGCGTTAAACGTGCCGCCTGGGGAGTACGGTCGCAAGATTAAAACTCAAAGAAATTGACGGGGGCCCGCACAAGCGGTGGAGTATGTGGCTCAATTCGATGCAACGCGAAGAACCTTACCAGGCCTTGACATGCATCTCTAAGTTGGTGAAAGCCAGCGAGTCCCGAAAGGGACAATTTGCACAGGTGCTGCATGGCTGTCGTCAGCTCGTGTCGTGAGATGTTGGGTTAAGTCCCGCAACGAGCGCAACCCCTGTGAACTGTTGCCACCGAGCCGTGAGGCTCGAGCACTCTGTTCAGACTGCCCCGCTCTAACGGGGAGGAAGGTGGGGACGACGTCAAGTCAGTATGGCCCTTACGGCCTGGGCTGCACACGTACTACAATGCCCAGCACAGAACGATCCAAGACCGCGAGGTGGAGGAAATCACTAAAACTGGGCCCAGTTCAGATTGAAGTCTGCAACTCGACTTCATGAAGCCGGAATCGCTAGTAATGGCGTATCAGCTACGACGCCGTGAATACGTTCCCGGGCCTTGTACACACCGCCCGTCACATCATGGGAGTCGCTTGTAGCCGAAGTCGGCGCGCTAACCGCAAGGAGGCAGCCGCCTACGCTATGAGCGGTAACTGGGATGAAGTCGTAACAAGGTAGCCGTAGGGGAACCTGCGGCTGGATCACCTCCTTTCTAAGGAGAAATGCCTTCGGAAGTAAAAAGGCAGAAGGATGAAGGAAGAAATTTCTTACTTCTGAATTCGGACTTCTTACGTTGCCGGTAGGCATAGGTCGACGGCTAAATCCAAGAGCTAATCAATTGATGGTTCTTGGACATGCCGTGAAGACTTTGGAATCGAAAGAAACCAAAGCTTCAAAGGAGATCACGGTAACGCACAATTCAGTCTTTGCTGCACATCGACTGCAATGCCGAATGACGTTCGCAAGATCGACATTCGGCATTTTGTTTTCCTGAATTTGAATCAGGGAAGCGCACGTCAGCGCCTCTGCTTTCGCCTATTTTTCCAATCGTGACACGTGCCCAGCGGCAAGCTGCCATTGGCCATTGTGTTTGATTAATGTGTCAGTGAACTGCACAACGCGATCGAACCTCTTTCCTTCTGCAGTTCCTTTCACGCGCGTCTTTCCGACCACGACCGCGACGCTGTCGCCATATATGCGCGCCTTCATGTCGTAGTTTTCGAATACGTCGTAATGCACCTTACCGCTGCGCAGTTCATCGATCTCGTTTCCGCGTGTGCTTATCTCTCCATCGGATAGTGTGAGAGTAAAATCTGCTGTCATCACCCGCTCGAGGGCAACAGGATCGGCGTCAAGAAATGCTTTGCACGCATCGCGTTCGAACTGGAGCGCTTCTCGCTCAGTCAGCGATTGAGCGAGGCCAAATCGGCAGGCTGTTACAATCGCGAAAATAATCAGAATCGGGGTCTTCACTTCGTGGCCTGTCGACTCAGTTCGCAGATCCAATTTGTCTCCCACGTCTTTCCGCCGTCTGCCGAAAAAGCCTGTTCCATTCGCGCAGACTTCGGCGAGATATTTAACCAGACGTAGCGCACCAGAATCGCACGTCCTTTGTACTGTTCCTGGTCGTAAAATTCGCCGCGGTTTCCTTTAAATTCACCGACTACTGGCGGCACGCTCAGAACGCCTTCGTCCAAATCGAGCAAATAGATGCTCCACTGATGCGTTTCAGGATTATACAACCTGAGTGTTTGCGCCTTGATGTGCAGATGCTTGTCTGGATTATCGACCTCGAACTCCTCGAAATTGGCGTTGCTATCGAGAAGCTTCTTGTGATTGGAGATGCCGCTGTATTCGATCCAATTGTTGGAGCCGACAAGGCGATCGGGAAGCCGGCGTACGTGAGCCTTCCAATTGCCGATCAGGAAGTCGAAGTCGTGAGATCCATCGCGGGCAGGAGTCGGCGATTCACCTGCCAATACTTGCGTCAGTGCGAATGACAGGATGCCCAGGCAACAGCTCGACCGCAATTTCATCGGTTAATTCAGATGATGCGAATTAAACTCCCGAGCTGGCAGTTAACACGATAAGTCGCTCCCGCCTCAAAAGGCGGCTGGCGCTCGTCCTTCCTCCGCATCGTGCAAGTCCATCCAGGTTTGGATGTCGCCACGATTCCCGAAACCGGCCTCCTGCTTCGATTCGGCAAGTTCTTCGCTCCCATCGTCCCGCCAGCCGCGCTTTCTAAGAAATGCATTCCAGATGTAAATTTCTTCTTCGCTGGGCTTGCGGCCATGGACAAAGCACCATTCAAGAATTTCTTCATCGGATCCCCCTTCCAGCGTTCGCTTCGCGAGCTCGTCGTAATTGACGCCCAAAAATCTCGTGCAACGCGCATCGAAATGGGTCGGATCCTCGACACCGGTAAAATAGTCGGACGGCAATTTTCCTGCTGCTTTCAAGCGGATCTTGTCCAGCATTCGAGCAAAGTAAATAAGGCCCTTTGTTTCAATGTAATCGGTGCACGGAGTTTGAGTCTGCATTTGAACCAAAACTTCTGATCGCGGGGTAAGGTGTCAACAGTCCACTTGCACGGAAATGGCCATACCACTTTAGAAGGATAGTTGCTCTAACTCGTGCTCGTGCTCATGCTCTTGCTCATGATCGGAGGAAAACGTCGAACGCCGAACACCCAACATTCAACGCCGAATTCCCATGGGAAACGGCGTCGCCATTCGCTGGTGGCCTTTGAAATGGTCCGGCTGGATCGCACAGCGGCCGAACCACTCCATCAACAAATCTACCGGCAGATTCGCGACGAACTTGCGTCAGGCAGTTTCACCCATAATTCGTCGCGACTTCCCTCTTCCCGCGCATTGGCCACCGACTTCGGAGTGTCGCGTTTCACAGTAAACCTCGCACTCTCGAGGCTCCATGCGGAGGGATATCTTCAATCCAGAGTTGGATCGGGTACGTTTATCTCCGAGGCGTTGCCGGAAACTTTTCTAAGCGCGCGAACCACAAAGACAGCGCCCTCCGCAGAACGGCCACCGCGGCTTTCCAAGCGAGTCAAAGAGATTCCCGATTACCGGGCTGGTAAGCAGTTCGACTTCGGAATTGCCGGACCACCGGGCGTGTCCTTCGTTCCAGCTGTCGCCGCCCTCGATGAATTTCCCATCGAAGTTTGGGAACGACTCCGCGCGGAGGTTCTCACACAAAAGGGAGCGCATCTGCTTCAGTACGCATCCAGCCGAGGCGATCCCGAGCTGCGCAAGGCGTTGGCAACTTATTTGTGCGATTACCGGGGCGCACGCTGCGAACCCGATCAAATCATCATCACCGCTGGAACGCAGCAGGCGATGATGATCAGCGCAATGGCACTAGTAAATCGCGGCGAGGTTGCCTGGATTGAGGACCCTGGATTTTACCAAGCTCGCCGAACTTTCGGGTTCGCCGGCGCCACCGTTGTGCCGAGACCTGTTGATGAAGAAGGAATCACGATCGCGCGGCCGTCGAGACAGCGCTCGCCAAAAATAATTTACGTGACTCCTTCGCATCAATTCCCGCTGGGCATGACCATGAGTCTCGCGCGGAGAACGGCGTTGATCGATTTTGCGCGCGGGTGCGACGCATATGTTTTCGAGGACGATCATAACTCGGAATTTCGTTACACGGGTCCCCCACTCCCGTGCCTGCAAGGTTTGGATAATGTGGGACGTGTCATCTACTCGGGTACAATGAGCAAGATCTTGTACCCATCATTGCGGCTGGGTTATATCGTCGCGCCACATCAACTGGTCGAACCAATGATCAAGATTCGTGCCGTGATGGACCAACATTCGCCCGCCATCGACCAGGCGACACTGGCTAGATTCCTAACGGAAGGGTTTTTCCTCACACACATCAAACGGATGCGAAAATTGTACTCAGATCGAAGAGACTTCTTTATCGAACAATTCAACAAGTTGTTAGGTGATTACTTCATCCTGGAAATTCCCGAGGCTGGATTGCACTTCGTGGCCTGGGTGCGACGGAAAGAACAGATGCCGGTAATTACTCGCGCATGCACTGACATCGGTATCAGGCCGTCGCCATTGTCGTCGTGTTTTATGAAAGTCGAGCCGAAGCCTGCACTCACATTTGGATTCGCCGCGTGGTCGCGTGCGCAAATCCGTGAAGGCCTTACCAAGTTCGCCGCAGCGCTCAATACAAGATTGATCAGATAATCTGAACAGCGAACAAAGCGCTTCTTCAGGGACAATCGTTCCCCTGCTTTGCATCTCCTCGTCGCGTTAGCCGGACAATTGAAATGGTCCGTACCAAATCCGCAAAGTGGCTATGGAGGCGAGATCCGGTCGCTTCCTAATGTGTCGCCATGAAAACTCAACAAAGGAGACAAACATGACAAAGCAATTCTCAACAAAAATTCTCTTCATCGTGCTGACTACTGTCTGCTGCGGAACGGCTTCTACGCCTGTGCTCGCAGAAAGAGCGGTCCGCCAAAAGGCGAAGACGCAATATCAGGTATCGACTCTCCCCGGGCTCGGCGGAACGAGTAACGGCGGAAATAGCATCAACGACCAGACCTGGGCAGCAGGCTATGCCAGACTGCCGAATAGAGATCGACACGCTCTGTTGTGGCGCAACGGTTCGCTAACCGATCTGTTCACACTCGGTGGACCCAACAGCAGTGTGACATGGAACGTGAAAAATACGGCGGGGATCATCGTCGGTATTTCCCAGACCGCCGATCCGGAGCCACTCGGCGAGAACTGGAGTAGCGCAGCTTTTTACAGTTCGCCTCACAATGTTGGCTACATCAATCTCGGGTTCGTTTGGCAGAACGGGCAGATGCGGGGGCTTCCCAATTTCCCGGGTGGGAACAATGGCTTTGCCACTGGAGCCAACAATCTGGGTCAGGTGGTTGGATGGGCGGAGAATGGTGTTCATGATGGCGAATGTGTCTCACCACAGGTGCTCCAATTTCGCCCGGCTCTGTGGAGTTTAGGGCCACCGGATCAGATCGAGGATCTGCCCCTGATTGCCGGCGATACTTCCGGCGCCGCTACGGCTATCAATGATAATGGTCAGATCGTAGGGATCTCCGGCATCTGCGACCAAGCCGTTGGCAGACACACCGCAAGACATGCCGTGCTATGGGAAAATGGCACTGTTATTGATATTTATCCCAATGCACCAGCCCCATGGTGGAATACACCGACGGCAATCAATCAACGAGGCGACATCGTTGGGTTTGCCGGTGACCCGGCATATGTTGGAGGCGACATCGTACACGCATTTATGTGGACGAAGGAGGATGGCGTCCGCCAGCTCAAACCTTTGCCGCGTCGCACGCCACCGCACGTGGACAGCGAGGCCTATGGTATTAATGAAGCCCGTCAGGTTGTCGGTGTCTCATGCGACGCAGATTTCGTGGATTGTCGCGCAGTCATTTGGGACCACGGAAACACACCGACAGACCTGAACGATCTCAAAGCGCCCGGCTTTCCTGCAGTGCTCAGTGTCGGGAAAGACATAAATAACAAGGGGGAGGTCACGGGTAGAGCGACAGACCCAATTACCGGCGTGTTATCGGCGTATTTGGCGGTACCCGTTTCACAATAAAACAGACCAGAGAAATAAAACGTGCCGGATGTCGACCCCATCTAAGCGACATCCGGCATTTGCTTTTATTCCCTTGCATTCGAAGATCGGCAATCGACATTCGAAATTTCCTGCGGGGGGCATAGCTCAGTTGGTAGAGCGCCAGCTTTGCAAGCTGGAAGTCAGGGGTTCGAATCCCCTTGCCTCCATTGGATTTTCGATTTGCGATTTGCGATTTGCGATTTAAGTAGTTGCGCGCGGAGCGTGAGGGAAATCAATCGAAAATCGGCAATCGAAAATCTCAAATGCGGCAGCGAAGCTGCCACTGGGGCCTGTAGCTCAGTTGGTTAGAGCATGCGCTTGATAAGCGCAGGGTCACTGGTTCGAGCCCAGTCAGGCCCACTCTTTTTCAAAGGATCCCAACTTTTCTGCCTACATCCACGACAGTCGGAGCTCAGAATTGGAAGTAAACAAACGGAACAGGACCGGTGGCGGGAAATAGTTCAAGGGCGAGAAAGGCCAGAACGTACGCAGAGATTTGGATTCGGGCCGGCTGCAACGCCAAGCGGTCAATGAATTGACTGCGTTCCTGCGCGACGGCCAGAAACAAAGAGATAAAGATCAGCACGATCGTCCCGATGGTCAGGAGAAATTCCCCGGTCACATGCTGAAAACCAAGCAGTGCGCTTAACACATGTCCGCTGGTTTGAAGGGTCTTGGGGCGAAAGAAAGCCGCGCTAAACACAAAGGCAGCGAACATTGCTCCAATGTTAAACGGCACGAACCAGCGCTTCTTCATGACTCTGTCGATCGCCGTTCCTACGGTTGCGCGATCGAAAAGGCGGTAGCCAATTAAGAGAAAACCATGGTAGGCGCCCCAGGCTACGAACGTCCAGTTCGCCCCATGCCACAGGCCGACGAGCACCATCACGACAAACATATTGCGATACAGCACAACGCGTCCTTTCCTCCCCCGGCTGAACGGCATGAACACATAGTCACGTACCCAGGTGGAGAGAGTTATATGCCACCTTTGCCATAGGTCAGGCGGGTTCCTGGCCAGGAATGGGCGCGCAAAATTGAGCGGAAACTCAAAACCTAGCAGCTTGGCGCAACCGCGGGCGATATCGGTGTACCCGGAGAAATCGAAAAACACCTGCATGAAAAAGGCAAGACATCCCGACCATGCAGAGAGCCAGCCAGGATGCGCCAAAGGATTGTTGAAATAGGAGTCGGACACGACGGCGAACCGATCCGCAAATACCATTTTTTTTATCAACCCAGAAAGGACAAGGATGATGCCACTTTGGACCACAACTGCCGCCGGCCGTTGCCAGGACCAGATCTGAACGATGAATTGCCGGGCGCGAATGATCGGCCCCGCAATGAGATGAGGAAAGAATGCAATGAACAATGCATAATCAATCGGGTTCCTGACCGCCTTCATTTTTCCCCAATAGACGTCGATCGTGTAAGAGAGACTGGCGAAGGTGTAGAAGCTCACTCCGACCGGAAGCACAATCTGCAGGACCACGGATTGCTGCGGAATGTGAAGCAAGCCGGCAAGAGAGCCTGCAAAGAAATCGTAATACTTAAAAAATCCGAGTATCCCAAGGTTAACCACCAGACTAACGATAAGTAGAAGCTTCTTGCGGCCGCCGGTTGCAGTCTCCAGGAAGAGCCCCAGGTAATAATCAACGATCGTAGAAGTCAGGATCAGTACGATGAACCGGGGATCCCACCACATGTAGAAGACATAACTCGCCAGTAGCAGGACCACTTTTCCGAAGCGGAACGGGATGCTGTAGAACAGCACTACCACAATGAGAAAGAAGATCCAATACTGAAAGCTGTTAAATAACATGACAAGTGAGTCGTGTTAGAACCTAGTTCGTCTTAGTTTCGGATATTCGCTCCAGCGCAACGCGAAGGCCAAACGCAGCTCGTTGCTTGGAATTAGCTGATCGAACATGGCCTATCACTTCCGACACCAGCGTTTCCGTGAAGCGCTGCCGGCCTTTCGCGTTAAGGTGAAAGGCGTCAAAGTAATATTCTGGCTGTTCCAGGAAATCGAAGGTGCGTCCCGGCAGCGAGAAAGTGCTTCTCTGAATCAAGGACGTTGGAAGAATAGAATCGTATCCGGGGGAAAATCCGGGCAGCTCTACAAAGGGACCGCGGGGTACCGGCGTCAGCACGACGGCGGTAGGACTACTCGAATAACGATTCATTATTCTGGGAATCCATTCGCGTTGCAGTTTGATTGAATATTCCGTGTCCAACTGGGATGGCTGTATCAAGCTTTTCCGGAAAGCCAGTCTTTGAGCCTCTGTTAGCTTGGGCGCGAACCCGATTTGCCCGGTCGCAGCGTCATAGGTGGTGCCGACAAGATCGTAATCCCGTCCCTTGTACGCCATGCGAGAACGGTTTCCCGCGCCCCGTTGTCGAACATTCCTGATTCTCTCGATGGGATGTTCAAGAAAGGCAACAACGTCGTCCTGATAGGCTGAGCCTCTCAGGATACAGGCAGTAAACGCCCTGAAACGCCCGGACCAGCGTTGAAACCCGGAGGCAAAATGAAAGCAGTCTAAGTATCGCAACAGCGGCGCAGTCATGGAAATCCGCAGTGAATCTGCGCTGTTTGGTTCGTATCCCAGACCGTAGGGAATAACGATTGCCCAATAACGTCGACCTGTGGGATCGACTTCACGGACCATGTAGTACCATGTGTTAGCGGAAGCCGCTGGTTCCGCCAGACTAACAAACTTAAGCCCGGCAGAAGAACCAAGCTCGTTCGCAAGCGTAGCGGAGAAACCCTCCGCTATCCGTGAATCGCCCAGGACCAGCACCTCTTTCAGGCCTGATGGAGGGCGTTCTTTTTCGGCTTGTGTAATTTCGGCAATGCGTCCCGCATACGAAGCAGGCGCCAGGATCGAGACGTACAATCCTGAGTGAAAGACAATGGCATCAACGCAAATGAAGGCAGCGATCCCGAGAAAGAGATTGCGTCCAACGTGAAGCGGTCGAGGCGACTTGGTGGGCTCCGTAGGAAATGTCGTTCGCAGCGGACCGGTTGAACTGAGGTAAACGACAAGGTACACAACTGCGGCGAGTGCCAGGATCAGCGACGCGCGCGCTACATTTCGCCACGACACTGTTCGTCGAGACGCGGTCTCAGCGGAGCCGGAAACAATTACCTTCGCCAGCAACGTCTGTCGCTGAGGGTCACCATATAATTCGAAAGTGTAGCGATGCCTGCCAATCCAGGGCGCGACCTGAGTACCCAGCGGACCATTGGTAAAAAGGACAGGTTTCCCACCGTCTTCAGTGACAAAGACGAAGCCCGGCGATCCGTCTCCTGTATTCCATTGAATTTCTGTGCTGCCGTTCCGGTTAGTGATCGGCACGCGTTCCGGTTTTGCCGTGATAATGGGGGCTGGTGAAACCGGCTTGGAACCGCCGCTGGCCGTATCCGACGGGGGCGTGGCTCTCAGTGTGAATGCCGCCACTGAAAGAATAACAAGACACGCCAGACGAGCGCTGATTACAGAGCAAACTGAACGATCTATGGCTGGCACGGACGGCTCGTTCAATCCTCGAGCCGAACCGCCACCTGCCTGGTCTGTCAACTCTCGTACCCCATTCACGCGTGATGGATTCGTTTAGTTCTGTGCATCCATAAGCCCGGTTTGGACGGAGCGACCGCTCTTCGCGACATTGCGGTACATGAAACTCGAGCCAACCAACAACCCGATCAATGCCCCCGCAACATCCAAAAGGACGTCGCGAACTGACGGTGTGCGAGATTTGATGAACGTCTGGTGAAATTCGTCACTTGCAGCAAAAACTGCGCACCCCAGCAAAGCCGCTCCAAATAACACAGGTGCTTTCATAGATAGGGCTGGAACGCTGCGAAGCGCGCGCCACAACAAAAGAGCTAAAATCGCGTATTCAGCCACGTGCGCGCACTTCCGGGCGACGACGAGGATGACCCAAATTGCATTCGGCGACATTCCGGGTTTCAACCACAGCAAGAACGGAACAACGTACCGGGATGTATGCTCTGCGGACATGACGCTGGTCGAGCCGACAAACATCACCACAAGCCAGGTCAGGAGCGGCAACCAGTATTTAAGAAAAGATTTCATGCAGAGCCAGCAATCACAGCGGAAACGCCGAACATCCAACATCGAGCATCGAACGTCCAATGGCAGGGAAGAGATTGCACATCCGAGGGTCGCCACGCCATAGCCTTGCGAAGGCGGGTTGGACAATGGACGTTTGGCACGACCATGTCGCCGAAAGAAATCAACAGTCCCCTCATTTTCGAACCGATTTTCATGGAGCGAATATGGGGCGGGCGCCGCCTTGAATCCGAGTTCCATAAAAAGCTGCCGCCCAACATTCGGATTGGTGAATCATGGGAAATCGTCGATCGCCCTGGACCACAAAGCATCGTGACCAACGGCGTCCTGCGCGGACTTACGCTGCACGAACTCTGGACTGATTATAGAGAAGAGGTTTTCGGCAGGACGCCAAAAACCGAGTCGCCGCTGCGAACGTTTCCCAGATTCCCCCTGCTAATCAAAATTCTCGACGCGCGCGAGAACCTATCATTACAGGTGCACCCAACTGGGGAGGTTGCGTCGACGCTAGGAGGAGAACCCAAGAGTGAATTTTGGTACGTCGCCGCCGCGGACCCCGGCGCCAAGCTCTCCATTGGATTCCGTGCTCCGCTTACGAGGGATGATTTTGAAAAAATGTTACGCGATGGAACCCTCATCGATCATGTTCACACGGTTGATGTTCACCAGGGCGACGCCGTTCTTCTCCCGGCTGGACGGCTTCATGCCGTTGGCGCGGGCAATCTGTTGATCGAGATTCAACAGAATAGCGATACCACATACCGCGTGTTCGATTGGAATCGCACAGATCCAATAACCGGAAAGCGGCGAGAGTTACACCTTGGGGAGGCAATCCAATGTATCGCTTTCGAAGACGTTCAGCCGAATCTGATTAAACCGGACGGCGAATTACTTGTAAGCCACAGCCTGTTTGAAATCCGAAGGTGGAATCTCGATGAACCCCGCGAGGCCGCGACGCACGGACAGTTTGCAATCGTTTGCTGCCTCACTGGAAAGTTTGTTTGTGCCGATGTTGAACTCGAGCCAGGACAGATTTTTCTCCTGCCTGCACATTTGAGAGATCGGCAGCTGAAACCAGTTGCGCGTGAAACAACTCTCTTACGCGTGACAATTCCGAAACTGTAGCCGCGGTCAGAGATATACCGCTACAGTTCTAGACCCGAAGCCAATTCTGCTGAACGTGCCGGTGATTTTTAATCGGCATCACGTTTGTTCTCTTCTGCAAACTCTCGTCGCGCGGCGAGGACACGATGAACGTTCCTGCTCCACACAATGAGAAGCAGAGAACAACGATCGCGATTTTCAGAATGCGGTTCACAGATTAGGTCGAAGCCTGTCGCTGACGTTCAGCCAACACCCTGGCCCAAACGCCGCAGGAAAGTAAAGCTGTAAATTCCGGTACTGTGTCCATCCGCCCAGCGCGGCTGCAATGCATAACCGCCGACCAGATCGAACCCGACAAGCTGGAAGCTTTTGTCGGTGTAGTTCACGTGTGGACGAGCGATATGGCCGAGCACATCGGGCTCGCCCCCGCACGCGGCGCACGGGCATGCGCGCCTCAACGTCTCAAGCTTTAGATACGATTCAGTGCCATCATTCCAGGCAACGGCAAATTCGTCGCCGATTTGTTGGATATTGGTTGGCTCAAGTCGCATTTGCGCACGTTGCTCCAAAGACCGGCGACTTTCCAGCTGCCGCGAGCGATCTAAAGGCCACCCTTCCTTGATGTCCGCTCGCCAAAAATCGCCGTGCCAATGCGCACCAGTGTTGCGCCCTCCTCAATTGCAACGGCAAAATCCTGAGTCATGCCCATCGAAAGGTGAGGAAGATCAACATGAAAATCCGTTTGGAGGCGATCACGTAATTCGCGTAACTGGACAAAATATTTTCGCGATCCTTCTGCGTCGTCGGCTAGCGGCGGTATGGTCATTAGTCCCAGAATCGATAAACGCTGCAGCGCGAGCAGTTCTTCTATCTGCTCCCGTAATTTGTCGGGCGCGAATCCGAATTTACTCCCCTCGCCCGCCACGTTGACCTCAAGCAAAACTCGGGGGTGCAACCCTTCTTCCTGCGCCACCCGGTTAATGTCTTCCGCGAGCGTGAGGGAATCGACGCTGTGAATCATTTCAAACAGCGGCAGCGCATGTCGGATCTTGTTTTTCTGAAGATGCCCCACGAAATGCCACTGGATGTTCGACGGCAACTCCGGAATCTTCGCCCGCGCTTCCTGCACCCGGCTTTCGCCGAACAATCTCTGCCCTGCTTCAATCGCCTCGCGCACTTTTTCGGCTGGGTGCGTCTTCGTGATCGCGACGAGTTCGACCTCTTCCACCGCCCGACCAATCTTCCCCGCCGCCTGACCGATCTGCTCGCGTACGCGGTTAAGATGCTCGGCGAT
The DNA here is from genome assembly GCA_050257575.1 of Alphaproteobacteria bacterium. Lineage (GTDB taxonomy): Bacteria > Verrucomicrobiota > Verrucomicrobiia > Chthoniobacterales > UBA10450 > Udaeobacter. The sequence goes on from JBLMXD010000190.1 coordinate 12,504, forward strand.
TGAACTCATTTCGAAGGGATTGGTGCAGGTAACATAATCGCGTCGTTAACGTTGACTCAAATTTACTTTAGATTGCGACCCAAA
>JBLMXD010000191.1:0-3892 GCA_050257575.1 Alphaproteobacteria bacterium
CACCATGTGAATGATGAAGCTGGCGAAGAAGACAATTACAGCCGAGAGGAGAATGGGAAGCCACAAAGCAGTTAACGGAATCATTCCTGTGCTTTTACTCCTCCGACGATCCAAATGTCAATGGAAGTGACTCATGCTGAGCGACGAACTCCGGTCGGAAACGGCAAGGGCAACGCGGAAAGCGCAAAAGTTCTTTCTTTTTATCCTTACCTCCACGTCATTAAGCGATGGTTAAATTCTTCCTCGGGGTTGTCGTTGGAATAGGATTGGTAGTGCTGGTCAGCTATTTTTTTGTAACGCGCGGCGGACTTTTCATGGGGACGGACACCAAGCCGTTGCCGTTGGAGCGAACTATTGCGGGCGCAGCTATTACCGCGTCGATTGGCAAGAGCGCAGACGATCCTTCACCGTTGCCGACGGACGAGAGCAATCTTCTGGCAGGCGCCAAAATATATATGCAGGCTTGTGCAGGGTGTCATGGACGGCTGGATCAAGCTTCGAGTGGAGCGAAAAGCTTTTATCCGCGCCCGCCGCACCTGCTTCCGCCAGATAAAGGCGTGACTGACGATCCGGTAGGCGCTACTCGCTGGGTGGTGAAAAACGGGATCCGTTTCAGCGCTATGCCATCGTTCAACCGGAAACTGAGCGACTCGGAAATTTGGCAAGTAAGTCTTTTGCTGCAGAACGCCGACAAATTACCGGCTTCAATCCAGGATTCGCTCCGACAACCGCAGCAGCAGTAAGATGTTTCGATGGTGCGACATTTGCAGGGTGGCGACGAAGCGTGACACGATTGTGGTTGCAGCACAACGTTAACTGAAACTATCCGAATGCGGGTTCCAAAAATCGCCTTGCAAGCCGAGGTTGGCGAAAATCGACCGCATCTCATCGGGTTGCGGACGCCGCGAATTCTCTTGTAATCGCGTCGAATACCAGGTCGTCGCGAGCTTCCATAGCTGATCCATCGTGACGATCGGCCGCATGGGATAATCATGCGCGGCGCACCACTGACGGATCTGTTCTTCCGACCGGAAGAAAAGCATGTTGTTTCAGGTGAAAACAATGTCGTCCCACCATTTCGCTGCGGGAACAAGGCAATGAAAAAGCCAGTCGCAGGGCGGCGGACCTTCCAAATCAACGTTCAGGTTGAGTGGTTCACCGGATTGCTCGCAGCGTGAATGGACCCGCCCGGGGCGATGCAGCGCTGCCAGTATACCGAATGAATCCCAGGCGCAGTTGGCGAAATACTTGGTATTATCGACGATCACGACATGTTGGGTCGGGATGCCGGAGAATGGCGGAGCCATTCGAATAGACACTCCGTCAGGTTCCAGTACTAACACTCGTTGGGCCCGTAATTGCCCATAAGCTTCGCGAACGCTGTCGACATCAGCGCCAACGTGTTCAGCCGCTACTTTCAGAGATGGCCTCTGACCGGTCTCGGCAAAGTGACGGTAAATTGCCAGTTTGGTCTGCGTATCGAGACTCATGAATTGAGATCTTTCAGGAAAGCATGAAAGCAAGAATGAAGTGAACGGCTTCGATACATAAAAGTAAAGTGCCAGGGGCGATGACGATCAGGGCTTGAGCCAGCGTGGGAAAATGGCCATTGTCGATTCGCGAATGCACCAACGATTGATCGCTCGCGTTATTCCTGTTTTTCTGTCCTTCTTGTTGCTTCCTTTGGCTCTAGTTGCTGGCGAAGAAAGCGAAAGAGATGAGCCGCAAGGTCGGCTTCACTTTACGGAGAAGGATCTGCCGACGGACCAGCGCGATCCGACGGGGCTTTCAGAGATTGCGGACTTTGCGCGTGCGCGAGGTTTTCGTTACGGACGCGACACGCGGCGAGCGGCGCGCGGCGACGCCAAAGCGTTGAAAGCGTTTTTCCAACTCGCGCACGATGCGGATGGAGCAGCCGCGGAAGGCATCGCCGGTGTGCCGACGGTGGTCTATCATCTATTGGGCGATGAGAAATTCGCCAGCTTCCTGAAGGCGCAGTCGTTGGCCTTCCAGATGATGGTGCGCAATGACATCATCAGCGGCGGACCTTCGTCGCGCGGAGGTATTTATTTTGGCCGTTATTTTCCTCGAACGAGCGAGCTTTTCTTCCGAAACGAGATCGTCGACTGGTTTTCCCCTAACGACGCCTACGCCATTCGCAAAATCTTTACCGATGAAGGAGGATTCTCATGCTCAAAAGTCCAGCGTGCGGAGTTAATTGAAAAGAAAACCGGACGCGTTCTCTGCGAGCTGACACCGGGCGACATTGGAACTGGTGCGCAACGCGAAGGCGAAGCGCTCTGGTCGCCGGATTCCTTGCGAGTGGCCTGCCTCTCCAGCGACATGACGGAGCAAAAGGGCAACTTGTTCAGCACTCCGCGACCGGCACCGCTGCGAAAGCAAACCGCGGTCTACCAATTCTCGAAAGGTCGGTTTGTCAAAGTGGATCTGGCATTGAATGAAGGTCCGGTTGACTCCGCCGGCGAGGACCAATTGAAGGGGGCGATCCTTGGTCACACTTACATGGAACCAATGCGTTGGGAGACGCCTAACGTGCTCATCCTTCGTCAGCATAACTATTACGAGAAAGAGATGCCGACGCAGATCGGTAACACGACGTTCAATACCATTCATGGCTTCGCGCGTACCTACGAAATCCGTGCGACGATCGAACCGGACGGAAAGGGGCACGCGAGTTGGAAATTATCTAACGAATGAGCCTAAGCAGACGTGGTCTTTAATACTGCGCGCCGACGTATTCCCACATCTGGTGATGCCAGTATGGCCATTCGTGGCCGCCCTGCGGGCCCCAGTCGTCCAGATGATGAGCGACGCCGCGATTCCGAAGGATCTCCGACATTCGGTAGGTTGGCCCGCTGTTCTCCCACGGGCCACAGCCGGTCACGAGGTGAATGTCGCAGCTCGTGTACCGATGGAGATACCAGGGATCACCCTGGTTCGCCATATAATCGACCGGGTTATTGAAGTAGAAGTTGTCGTCATACATCCCGCCCATCGAATCCCGCAAATCGTAGATGCCTGAAAGCGCGTAGCAGCGCTTCACGTGGTCGGGATGTTTGAAGAGAGTGTTGGCTGCGTGATAGGCGCCGAGCGATGCGCCCAGCGTGGTGATCCCGATGCCCGGCGTCTGGCATTGGGAATCGATGAACGGAAAAACCTCGCTTGCCACATAGTCATCGTATTGCGCCTGCATCCAGCTGCGATGGAAGGGATGTGCGCCCTTGTTTTGGAACGAATCGTTGTTCACGCTGTTAATACAGAAAATTCGAATTCGCCCCTCTTCGACGTAAGGGCTGAGGGTGCCGATCATTCCCTGGCCTTCCATCTCCCATTCGTCGCCGCCACTGGTGGGGAACGCCAGGATGGGCCAACCGTAGTTGCCGTAAATGGCGACGCCCATGAACCTGTTAAGACGCTGCGAGTACCAACATTGATGGTCGCGATGCATGTCGTGCGAGAATAGCGGGTTAGTGGCGGGGCTCAAGCCCCGTTTCGCGCACGGAAGGAGCGAAAGAATTGTCGGCGTCCTGACCCCTCTGGTGGCGGAACGAATCCGCCCGGCCATTCACGCGATGACGTCTGATTGAATCGAGATAAACGGCGGCATCGGACAATCGAGGGCGTCGGCAATGGCACGCAGGAGCTCAGCCTCGCGCTCCTGGATAATGTTGTCAGCTGCGACCGTCTGGGCGCAGGCGGTGAGGACATTTTTCTTGATCTGCGGCACTGCCTGGCTGAACCGCTCCAGCACGGAGTCGAGCTGTGTAAGAGTGCATTGTTCCGGCGGCATCCATGGAATTTCGGTGCGAGCAGCGCGGCCTAACAACTGGGCTCCTCGGGCAAATGCCTTATACGCTTCGGTGGCGTCGCT
>JBLMXD010000192.1:0-3458 GCA_050257575.1 Alphaproteobacteria bacterium
CGCTCTTTTTTCCGCTCTGGAAAATGCATTTGGTCGCACCGCAATATTCCGACGGACTCGATCTCTACATCTTCCCGTACAAAATCCAGGGAGGCGGGTTACACGGCCAGCATCTAAAGGAGATCAACAATCTCAATCATTACATCGGCATGAAGCCGATCCAGGAAGCCGACTTCATGGAGATGCGTTGGATGCCATTCGTGTTCGGTCTCATCATTTTGATGACATTGCGTTCGGTCGTGTTCGGCGAGATGAGCAACGTAGTCGATCTGTTCGCTGTGTACTCTTATTTCGGCTTATTCTCCATCGGATCGTTTTGGTTCCGGCTTTATGAGTATGGGCACAACCTTGATCCGCACGCACCGGTCCACATTCAACCGTTCACGCCGATGCTGATTGGAATGAAACAGATCGCGAACTTCCGCGAACATAGTTTTCCCCAGGCGGGCGCGTATTTGCTCTGCCTGTCGGTTTTGTTGATCGTGCTTGCCGGTTGGTTTTCAAGAAAGGAAACCTTTGCTTGAACGCGCGCGTGCCCCAGGTTGTTGCGGTCACGCTTTTCGTCACGGTCAGCGCTGGAGCAGCGACACTTCAGGAGCGCATCGACGCGGCTGAGTCAGGCGAAACGATTCGCGTCGGGTCCGGCGTTCACGCTGGGCCAATCAAAATCGACAAACCGCTCACGCTGATCGGTGAAAACGGCGCGGAAATTCGCGGGAACGGTTCCGGTAATGTCGTCACGATTGCCGCCGACGATGTAACCATACGCGGCCTCCGCATCAGCGGCTCCGGCTTGCGTTTGTCCGATGACAATGCGGCCGTTCTTATTGGCGGCAACCGAGCCACAATTGAGCACACGGTGATCGAAGACTCGCTTCACGGCATTTATCTAAAGAAGGCCCACGATTGCCGTGTCCTCGAGAACCGTGTCTGCGGAAAGAGAACTCTTGCAACCACGGCCAGACCAGTCCAGGAAACGCTCACCGCCGGGATTGGCGAGTTGTGTGAAGGCCCTCTCAACCAAAATGAGCGCGGCAACGGCATCCACCAGTGGAACTGCGAAGGGAACCTGATCTCGGGCAACGAAATCAGCGATACGCGCGACGGCATTTATTTTTCCTTCACCAATCATTCGCGAACCGAGAACAACTATGTGCACGATGTCCGCTACGGCCTGCACTACATGTATTCGGACAACAACGTTTTTGAGAACAATATCTTTGCCCAAAACGCCGCCGGCGCCGCGATCATGTTCTCCAACGATATCGTCATCCGCGGGAACCGCTTCATCGATAATCGCGGCTCTCGCGCTTACGGAATTCTTTTTCAATCCGACGAGCGCGTGCAGGTGGAGAACAACGTCATTCATAACAACGCCGTCGGGCTCTCCTTTCAGCAAGCGATCAACTTCGTCGTCCGGGCAAATGACGTCAGCGGCAATTACATCGGCTTGCGTTTTTATGGCAACTCGGACGGCAACGCGTTCAGCGAAAATCGTTTCACCGGGAACCTGCATTCGATTGATGCATCCGGGATGGGAGAAAATAATCGCTGGGCTGTCAATGGCATCGGCAATCTCTGGAACAACGGGGAAATGTTCGACCTCAATGGCGACGGCGTTAGCGATTTACCACATCGCGAGTTGGATCTTTTCGGCCTCCTGCGACGCGATTTCCCGGCGATTGCATTTCTCTCCGACAGTCCCGCTGTGAAGTTGCTGCGGTTCGCCAATGAGCGCGCAACCATTCCTAGTCTCGAATCAATAACCGATCCCGCGCCGCTAACAGCCCAGTACTGGACTCTACGCGCACGGCATATCGGGCGACTGCCAACGCCGAAATGATTTACGCCGACAATTTGTGCAAAAGCTACGGCCGCACACCGGTCCTTCGCGGACTTTCTTTTCGAGCAGCACGCGGTGAAGTGACGCTAATGGTCGGCCCAAACGGCGCAGGCAAAAGCACGACCGTCAAGATCCTTGCCGGTTTGATTCGTCCACAAAGCGGCACTGCCCGCGTTAATTTTTTCGACATTGTCGGTCAAAAGATCGCGGGGCAACGTTCGCTCGCCTACCTGCCACAAAGTCCAAATTTTCATCCGCGTCTCACTTGCACCGAAATTCTGCTGTTTTATGCGCGACTACGCGGGTTGCGGCGTGCGCGCTGCGAAGCAATGCTCGATCTCGCGGGCTTGCGCGAATTTGCGCGGGTGCGAACAGGTCAACTTTCCGGCGGAATGCGACAGCGCCTGGGCATTGGCTTGCTCATGCTCCCCGATGCATCGGTGTTGTTACTTGATGAACCGGGACTCAGCCTCGATCCCAGTTGGCGCAAGCGACTTCAGGAAATTCTGCACGTCGAAGCGCGCCACGGTAAGACAGTGCTGATAACAACGCATCTCATCGCGGAATGGAACAACGTGGCTGATCGATGCTTTCTCTGCCGCGAAGGAAAGATCGAGCGTGAACTCGACCCAACGAACCTGCCACACAACTTCGACGCAACAGAGGCGCCTGATGCAGCGTTAACCTATGAACCGCACTTTTCCGTTCCTGATTGAAGCAAATTCACTCGAGGCGTTGTTGCTGCGTGAGTTTCGCGCAGCGCTTATTAATCGCTATTTCCAGGTGTTCGCGGCGCTCGCATTGGTCGGCGGCCTTGCAGCGGCTTTTTTCAGCGAAGATGCCAATGCAATCGGATTTTTTGTTGTGCAGGTTGCCCTCTTTCTGGTTTCGCTCTTCGCGCTGCTCGCAGGCGTGAGCAGCGCGCAGGCGGAACGCGAGGAATGGCAGTTGATGTTTTCGCAACCGCTTCCCCGCGGTGCCTATGTCCTCGGCAAATTTATCGCTTATCTGTCAATCTTCGCGGGCGTGCTGGCGCTGTTGTTTATTCCCGCCCTTCTCGTCGGTGCAGCGGCCCAATCTGTCTCGATTCTTTACCTGCAAACGCTGCTGCTTGCCGCCGCATTTCTGGCGCTAGGGCTGGCTGCCGGCCTTCTCGCGCACGATCGTGCTCAGGCCCTCATAATCGGCGCCAGTTCATGGCTGTTCCTGCTATTCGGGGTCGATCTCGCCGGATTTTTTGCAGCACGGTTCGAGTTTTTACAAAAGATGCCGGACCTTTGGGTTTCTGCCTTGATGCTGAATCCACTCGATGCATTTCGCATTCAAGCGTTGTTTGCTCTTCAGCAAATCCCGGCCGAAGCAGCCGGCAAAACGCCGCTGGCAAACTGGTGGATCGCCCATGCCGGTCTCTGGTTTAGCGCAATCGCGATCTTTTGGTCAGCATCGCTTATTGCATTGGCAGGAATGCGTCTAAACAAATTGGAAGAGTGAGAAATGCCACCGCGCAAGTTCAAAACGCTGGACGTTCGTCCTATCCTCACCAAAGGCGTCGAGCCGATTTCGCGGATCCGTGAGAGTATCGATGCCCTCGGACCTGACGAAGGACTTTCCGTCA
>JBLMXD010000193.1:0-6454 GCA_050257575.1 Alphaproteobacteria bacterium
TTTCCCGGCGCGCAGAAAATCCGCTCCGTGCGCGGCGATTGCCGCAGCTTCCACGCGAGGGCGTGTTCGCGGCCGCCACTTCCAATGACAAGGATTTTCATCGCTTCCGAAAAGAGAACCAGAAGTTGTAGCCACGGCCCCGTAGGCCGTCCAATTTTTTCAGAACTCTCTCAAGAATCCGGCCAGGCTAGGGATTCGTTCTGTAGAGAACCGGCAGCTACGTCAGGTTTATCGCTCAGCTTGTGATTCCGCGGGCAGGATGGCCAACTCCAGTTTCTCTGTGTGCCTGATGACCGTTATGCTTGCGCTTACACCGATTTGTTCTCCGACCAAAACTTTGTGTAGATCATGCACACTGGCGATAGGCGTGCTATTGAAGGCCACGATCAGATCGCCATCGTGCAAGCCGGCGCGTTCAGCGGGACTTTTGTTTTCGACTGAGACAACCAGCACGCCGGTCTCACGTGGCAGGCCGTAGAAGCGAAGGATCCGCCGATGAATGGGCACATTCTGCCCGGCCACGCCGATGTAACTGCGCCGGATTTTTCCGTCTTTAATGAGCCAGGCTGCTACGAACTTTGCCGTATTACTGGCGATAGCGAAACAGATGCCCTGTGCCGGTCGGATCATCGCAGTGTTGATGCCTACCACTTCACCAGCTGAATTGACCAATGGTCCTCCGGAGTTACCCGGATTTAGCGCAGCATCGGTTTGCACGATGTTGTCGATCAAGCGACCCGATTGGGCGCGCATCGACCGACCGACCGCACTGATCACGCCGGCGGTTACAGTGGCCTCAAAACCGAGCGGGTTTCCAATCGCGACGACCAGTTGACCGGCGCGTAACTTCTCAGAATCAGCGAGCCGTACATGGTGCAATTGTGGTCCACCGATTCGAATGACGGCGAGATCGGTGTCAGGATCGTCGCCCGTCAGCTCGGCTGGATATTCGCGTCCGTCCTGCAGATTCACAGTGATCGCGCTGGCGTTATGAACGACGTGGCTGTTTGTCAAAATGAATCCATCGGGTGCGATCACGAACCCTGAGCCGTTCCCACTGATCTCACGCGCTCCGCTCCGTCGAGAAGGGATATGCCGTTGCTTCACCTCGATGTTCACCACTGCCGGTGCGACGCGCGCGACCGCGCCAACGACCGTACGCGAATACGCATCGAGCAAATCGGAATCGTCAGGCTGGTTCTCGCCGAGAACCGGTCGAGAGGCATCGGGGTCCATCTCATTGAAGAGAAAATCGATCGAGTCAGAGTTGTCTTTCGATGGCGTTACGACGGTCATCTTCCTAATTTCGGACTTCACAACTATCAGTCAACTACATGCCATTTAAATCCATATATACCGTTTGGAATGTTCCTTCCGGCTTGCACCTTCCGGCCAGTTGTTTTACACCGGAGCCATGTCAAAAGGATCCTCGGCTCCGTCCGTGCTCGATCCACGGTGTCCATCGCGGCTTGTGCTTGACCGCATTGCCGACAAATGGACGGCGCTTGTGATCCAGATTCTCGCAGGGGGCACGATGCGTTACGCCGCGCTCCAGCGCGAGATCGGCGGGATTTCACAAAAAATGCTGACCCAAACTCTGCGCAGCCTTGAGCGTGATGGTTTGGTCCAACGCACCGTTCATCCCGTCGTGCCACCGAAGGTAGAATATTCGCTGACAAAACTGGGGCGCACCTTGATTGAACCTTTGCAAGGGCTATGCCGGTGGTCGGAAAAACATCTCGCGGAGCTCCAGGCGAACCGTGCGCGGGCGAAATCTGCGGCCGCCGGCGTTGACGGCGCTAAATGAGACATACTTCGTGCGAGCCGGGGTCATCGCCTCTGGCCACAGCAACTGTGCACTGACTCATGCACCAGGCTGAAATAATTGTCCTTTTGTTTACGGCAGTCGCGGTTCTGGCTGTGCTGGCGTGCAAGGTGAAGCTTCCGTATCCGCTGGTGTTGGTTCTGGGCGGCCTTGCATTGAGTTTCGTGCCGAGACGACCGGAGGTTACACTCAATCCTCAGGTTGTATTCTATTTCATTCTTCCGGCGCTTCTGTATCCCGCTGCTTTGTTCACATCGTGGCGTGACTTTCGGAGAAATCTGCGGGCGATACTCATGCTCGCCATTGGACTGGTGCTGGCCACAACACTGGCGGTTGGCTGGGTTGCGCATTCCATTGTCCCGGCGCTTCCGTGGGCTGGTGCTCTTGCGCTGGGCGCGATTGTCTCCCCACCAGATGCTGTTGCCGCAAGCGCAATTATTCGCCGGCTTGGCGTTCCACACCGGATCCAGGTAGTTCTGGAAGGCGAAAGTTTGGTGAACGACGCCACTGCGCTTGTCGCGTTGCAGTTTGCGGTTGCCGCAATCGTCACCGGGACTTTCTCGCCCACTCATGCAGCGGGTCGTTTTGTCTGGGTCGCTGCCACCGGCACCGGGGTGGGGTTGATAATTGGCGTGGCGATGCGTTGGATCCAGAGCCATCTCGATGATCCACCGGTCCAAATCACCATCTCACTCCTGACGCCGTTTATCGCATACCTAACGGCTGAACACCTGCATGCCTCTGGCGTCTTGGCGACGGTGGCGGCCGGTATTTTCCTTGGATGGCATTCCCCGCTTACGATCAGTGCTAGAACAAGGCTGCAAGCCTACGCGTTTTGGGAAGCAGTGGTTTTCCTTCTCAATGGTTTCGTCTTTATCGTCATTGGACTGCAACTTCCCGGAATACTGCGCGCCTGGAACCGTGAAACGCTTACCGGTGCACTTGTTAGTGCGAGCGCTATCTGCGCGACTGTGATCTTAATCCGTTTCGTGTGGGTGATACCGGCTGCGTACCTGCCGTATCTTTTCGGGAGCAAATTTCGGCCCCGCGATCCAATTCCATCGTGGCGAAATATTTTCATCATCAGCTGGACAGGCATGCGCGGCGTCGTCTCATTGGCGGCAGCGTTTGCATTGCCATTTGCGTTACCAGATGGCAGGCCGTTTCCAGCGCGCAATTACATTTTGTTTGTCGCGTTTGCTGTGATCCTGGTGACACTACTGCTTCAAGGTCTGACGTTGCCGCTGTTAATCAGGAAACTCGGCCTGCCACACGATGGGGAGACTGATGAAGAAGAGCGCCGGGCGCGTTTGGAAGCGAATAAGGCGGCACTTGAATGGATCGATAAAGCGCGGGCGACCAGCAAATTTGCGCAAGGTGCCGTGGATAGGTTGCGCGCAGAATATGACGAGCGAATCGAGCAGCTGGAACTTTGTGCTTCCAATCCTGACGATTGTCGGGGTGAGATCGCCACGCCACAGTATCAGCGTTTGCAGCACGAAGCGTTGCGCGTTGAACGGAGGACCATTATCCGGTTGCGAAATGAGCGGGTCATTAACGATGACGCGTTGCGCCGCATTCAGCGCGACCTCGATCTGGCGGAGACGCGGTTGACTGGTGGGTGAAGGCAGACTAGGCGATCCAATCAGCCCGGAAAAGGATGTCGAGGTTATCCAGGAGCTGGGCAAAGAGAACCAGCAAAGAAAAACCGTATCGCGCCGGCCAATTTCTGGCCGGCCCACCGAGTCGAGTCGCACAGGCTTTTAGCTCTTTCTTGAAAAACCGAGCCAGATGCAACCGAACTTTGTCCGTAAGGACAAGCTTATCCATTTTGGCCCAACCGTTGCGCTTCGCTGTCTCCCAGTTCGCTGCTTTGTTTGGATCAGCACCCAGAAAATCGAGGATGGAACGTCGCAGTTCAGTGGGATTTCTTTGAAGGTCATCGAAGAAATAAATGCGAAACCGGTCTGGGTGAACATGACGTCTCCATCGCGCGGCGATCGCGCTGGGATACGAGCGCAGAAGCATACCGCGGCGAAGCAAATTCCGATTCACTTGGTCGACATCCGTCACATCGAACGTTTCAATCTGCTGGTAATGGACCTCCATGGAGAGGTGCGACCACACTCGCTCAACCGGATCACGGGCCAGGAAAATGACCTTCAAATTCGGGAAGTATCGAACGATTCGCTGAACGATTTCATCGCTCAGAGCCGAATAGTTCGGCGAAATATCACCGGAAAGGAGCGGTCCCTTCGGTTCGAAGAGCCGGGCATAATGCTCGAGATCCATGTACGGTTTGGCACCGAGGCTCTCCATGTTTTCGAGAAACTGTAGATCGCGCTCGTCTCTCATGCGTGGAGAAGATGAGCGTTTAACTCTGCCTAATTGATCAAAGTAATGGAGCTCTTTTACCGGAGGCATCCAGAAATCCGGATGCGAGTCGAGTTGTTGATAGAGCCAGGTGGTTCCGCCCTTGTGAAGTCCGACGCACAGGAAATCTGGTTGTGAACCGTTGATGTGACGCTCGTTCCTATCCTTGCGTTCGCCGTTGCTGCAGCAACCATTGAAGCGCCAACCTCGTCTCATGGTCGATTGTCTTCCTCCAGAATCGAAAGAGCGCGTACGTTGACCCGTCAGGTGATCCAATTACACCAGAAGAAAAGATCGATGCTGTTGTCCAGCATGTCCCAGAACAATAGCAGCAAAGAAAAACCGTATCGCGCCGGCCAGCTTCTTGCGCGGCCGCCAAGTTCCATTGCACAAGCTTTGAGTTCCTGTTCGAAAAACCTGGCTACACGTTCGCGCACCCTTGCAGTGAGCCGGAGCTTATCGCGGCCGGCGTCGTTATTCTCGTTGGGGTTTAGTTGTCCACTTGGCTTTTCGGGATCGCCGCCAAGGAAATGCACAATCGATCGACGCAACGCCGCCGGGTTTTCTTTTAAGTCATCGAAGAAATAGACCCGGAAGTTTTCCGGATCGACGTAACGCCTCCAGCGCGCGACGACCTTGCTGGGATGGGATCGGGTCAGCACGCCCGGATTCAGCAAATTGCGAATGACCTCCTCGGGATCGGTGGCATCGAAGCGATTGATCATTCCCAGGCGCACGCCCATGGACAATTGCGACCACGCACGCTCGACAGGGTCGCGGGCCATAAACACCACCTTTATATCGGGGAAGTGATCTACAACTCGCTCAACGATTTCATCGTTCAAAGTTGAGTAGGCCGGTGAGATGTCACCTGAGAGAAGCGGGCCTTTGTAGCAGAACAGCCGCCCGTAACTCTCAAGATCGATATGGCTCCGCATACTCAAATCCTTAATGCTCTCCAGAAAAGAAACGTCGCGTTCGTCGTTGGAGCGCGGCGGCCGATGGCGCTTCGTTCTGTTCAGACTGTCCAGGTAATGCAGTTCCTTTACCGGCGGCATCCAAAAATCCGGGTGCGGCTCCAGCTGCCGATAGAGCCACGATGTTCCGGCTTTTTGCGCGCCAACGCACAAGAAATCCGGGCATGCCTGACCAGTGTCGCCGTCTTGTTCGTAACCGTTACCGTAATGACCATTCGGGCGATCGCCGTTACGGTGATTGCCGTTCCGATGACTACCGTTGCTGGACTTAAATGGCCAGACCCAACGCACGGGGACATTATTTTCTAGTCGCGGTTTAAAAAGCAAGCCAGGAATACCGGGTTGCGGCGATATTTGGCAGAGCCGAAAATTGGCAGGAATGGAAAACCGAGTCAGGCGCCGGATTTTTCTTCTTTCACCCGCCCATGCCGGCGGCGAACGAGCGCGCATGATCTTGCGCGACCAGGCGCAATTTGAACTTGCCCGGAAGCTCCGCGGCAGAAGTGGTGCACCTATTGCCGAGGTGTTCGCCTTCCTGAGCGGGCTCTATTTTCGCGGGAAAATTGCGTACGCAACCGCATTTGCGCGACCGGCCCGCGGAATGCCGGGCGTGCTGGTCATCACGCCGACTCGCGGTCTGATCGATGCAGGAACGCGGATCCGTCTCGATGATTTGCGTGAGTTCGCCGCAGTCGACATTCACGAGCGCGATCCACGATATCGTCTGCCGATCGAACGCGATGCGCGGCATTTGGCAGCGAAGTTGTCGGCGCAAAGCGAGGTCGTGCTTCTCGGTAGCATCGCTACGGGGAAATATAGCGACGTGTTATTGGCGAACTTTGGCCGGCGCTTGCGATTTCCCGCGGAGTTCGTTGGCCGAGGCGACATGAGCCGCGGCGGGTTAATGCTGCGGTGCGCCGCGGATGGTCAGGAACTTTCGTACATCCCGGTAGCAGGCGCGGTCCTCAATGGAAAACGGCCGCCGAGACTCGCTCCGCGGACATACAAGGATAAATGCAATTCGAAAGAGTAATGGATTGGGTCGCCGTCAATATAAGATGACCGCTGGGAAGCTGTCATTCCTTGTTTATTTCTTTTGCGTGAAAGACTGGTATTGGCCTATTTTAGAAGAACTTCGACACTGAGACCAATCTCTCGAAGACTATGGACGTTAGCGGCACGATCGGTGCGGTTCTGAATCAGAAAAGCCGCGAGATCTATTCTGTCTCGCCGGACGCGACAGTCTTTGATGCCGTCAAATTAATGGATGAAAAGAATG
>JBLMXD010000194.1:0-4437 GCA_050257575.1 Alphaproteobacteria bacterium
TCCGCGTTTGCTGGCGACTTTGCGTTCCAGTTCGCCAACGTTTCTACATCTTTTCGACGGACCTTTTTGCCGTCGCAATTGCGCAGCACCGATTCAAGAACGATCCGGATGCTCACTGGCAATCGGGAAATTTTGCCGACTCCCTGTTCTTCCAAGGCCGGCAGAGAATACAACCAGCCTTCCCGATCCTTGCCGGCGTCGAATTTCCTCAGTGTTTTAAATTCGTCAGTCATTGTCTCTTTGCGTCTCTTCCTGTGATCACTTCAGCTCCTCCAGCTTGGCTTTGATCTTTGCGAAGTCCGGTAACTCGCGCGCATCGTCGTTGCTCTCGGCGTATTGAATGACGCCATTTTTATCGACGATAAAGGCGGAGCGTTTCGGTACGCCTCCCATTCCGAGGTTCATTTGTGGCAGAAACGAGTCGTACATTACGCCGTATTCCTTTGCGACTTTGTGTTCGTAGTCGCTCAACAGCGATACAGTAATCTTTTCCTTTTGCGCCCACGCATCCTGCGCAAACGGATTATCGCCGCTGATCCCGTAAACGGCGGCGTTTAAATCAATATAGCCGTTCAGACCGGCGCTGACTTCGCACATTTCCGTTGTGCACGTCCCCGTGAACGCCATGGGAAAGAAAAGCAGTAGCGTGTTCTTTTTTCCGAAATTGTCACTGAGCTTGATTTGTTTCGGACCGTCGGCGGTTTTGGTCGATAACGTGAAATCCGGTGCTTTAGTCCCAACAGCAAGTGGCATCAGTGAATCCTCCGATTGTGATTTTTAGTGGAAAATTCAGTATAGATTCGGCGCGCAACTGGTCAAAGGAGATCGTGAATCGAGACTTATTACGTCGTTAGATCGTTAATTGTTGATTCACGTTTCACCTATCACGATTCACAATGTCCATGGAACTCTTCTGGTGGTTCTTCGCAGTCGCGGTGTTTGCCGTCGGCCTGATCGGCACGATTGTTCCCGTTCTCCCCGGCACAACTATTATTCTGGCTGGGGCAATTATCCATCGCGTCGTTCTGGGCGCGGAGAAGAGTATCGGTTGGAAGACGATTGTATTTCTGGTACTACTCACGCTTGTCTCCTACGTGTTCGATTTTCTTGGCAGCCATTTCGGAGCAAAGTATTACAGCGCCACGAAGTGGGGGGCGCTCGGCGCAATTTTCGGGACGCTGGTAGGCCTGTTTTTCGGGATCATCGGGTTATTCGCCGGGCCGGTCATCGGCGCCGTCGCGGGTGAAATGATTGCCGGCAAGCGAATGATCGACGCAGGTCGCGCCGGCTGGGGGAGCTTATTGGGAAACCTCGGTGCCACAGTCGCGAAGTTGATCATCGCGCTAGCGATGATCATGATATTTCTGGTTAACGTCCCGTCGCCTTTTTGAGTGATTACTGACCTCGATCGGGTCTACGCCTGGCACGCTCCGAAAATTGTTTAAAAAAGTTGTTGCGCGCCATTTTACTTTGTAATACAAAGTGCCCGACCAATGAATAACCAGCGATCCAACGCCGAGGAGGATTTGCGCGTTATTCGGTCGCTCATGGAGCGGGCCACCGTCTATCGCGCCATTTCAGCGCCGGCCGCACTCGTAGCCGGCCTGCTGTCGATACTGGCCACCGGTGCTATTTATCGCAGACCAGTACACGGCCGCATGTTTGCCGTCGTTTGGCTGATCGTGCTGGTTCTTGCGGTGGTGGCTAATGCGTTCTTTATCTGGCGCGAAGCACGGAACGACGACCGCTCGTTTATTTCATCGGGAATGAAATTGGCGCTGCGTGCTATCGCGCCCAACCTGCTTATTCCTGCAGCAGTGACGATCTGGTTTTTCACAACCGGGTATATGGGCGCGGCCGAGCAGGAGTTAGTCGTGGTCTGGATTGCCTTTTACGGATTGGCGTTGCTTTCCACTGGTCTTTTCGCTCCGCGGTCACTCGTGTACCTCGGTACTGCTTTTTTGTTGTCCGCCATGGCGATACCGGCGGTACGAAACGTTCTGGGAGTCTTGCCCGCGACCCTGCCAAACCTTGCCATGGGCTTCACTTTCGGTCTTTATCATCTCATCTACGCAGTCTGCGCATGGCCACGGAAACGCGCCGACGAGATCGAACAATTTGCCGTCGAATGAACGATGTTCGATTTCCAGAAACTCGACAAGATCATCCACGAGAAGTGGCGGCTGGCGATTATGGCACTGCTCGCATCACGCAAAAGCTGGTCGTTTCAGGAGCTCAAGGCGGAATTGAAAATGAGCGATGGCAACCTGATCACGCACATGCGCACCCTGCACAAGCAAGGTCTGGTTGCCGTTACCAAGGAATTCCACGGGCGGCCACAGACGAGTTACGCATTGACCGCCAAGGGCCGGTCGGCGTTCCGGGAGCATATCGACGCGTTAGAGGAAATTGTGAAGACATGGAAAAAGTAAAAAAAAGTTTCAAAAATTTTGCCTCGTTACTTTGTGTCACAAAGTATCAGGGAACGAACAGGACTGGATCCATACAATGAAAATCATTCTCGCCGAGCATTTCGGAATCTGTTTCGGCGTGCGTGATGCCATTATGCAGGCCGAGGAACTGGCGCAAGACGCACCGCTGACGATCCTCGGCGAGCTCGTGCACAACCCGATCGTGCGGGAACGGCTTCGCACGCGGGGAGTGGCCGAAGCCTCGCTCGATCATGCAGGAGCGACGTCAGCCCGGGTAATGGTCACCGCACACGGAGCGTCGGACACAAAACGCACGGCGTGGCGCGATCGCGGATTTGAGGTGGTAGATGGAACCTGTCCGCTTGTTCGACACGCGCATGAGCAACTGAAAAGACTTGTCGCAGCGGGTTACTTCCCAGTGGTCATTGGCAAGGCCGGTCACGTCGAAGTTCTCGGATTAACCGAAGACTTTCCGGAGGCCTGCGTCGTAGAGGTTGCCACGGACATTTTGAAATTGCCGCGGCGCAATCGATACGGGGTGATTTCGCAAACCACACAGCCCATCGATCGAGTGCGCGCGCTCGTTGAAGGCATTCAGCGGCTGTATCCCGGGAGTCGTGTGCGCTTCATCGACACCGTTTGTAAACCGACGAAGAATCGACAATCGGCACTGCGGAAGCTGATCAATGAAGTCGATTCTGTGGTAGTGGTCGGCGGCCGCAATAGCAACAACACACGGCTACTCGTAGAGACCTGCCGCGCCGCCGGCAAACGGACATTTCATATCGAGCGACCCGAGGAATTGAGATCCGAATGGTTCAGGAATAGCAGCGTTGTTGGTCTCACTGCCGGGACCTCGACTCTGCCCGACACCGTCCACGCCGTGCACGAGCGTCTGAAACAAGTCTGTCAGGGGTCACAATGATTGATCGACTCAAAGCGCTAGTGCGCGGTGACAGCGACCATCTGTCCGTTCTTTTAGACAAACCGACTGCTTCCAGACTTGCTTGCTACGCAATGGTGATCCTTGTCGGATCTGGGTTGTACGGTTTTACGGTGGGAATCTGGCGCGGGCCGTTACAGTCGCTTTATACCGGCATCAAGTTCCCGTTATTGATTTTCTTCACGTGCGCGGGCAACGCCGGCTTAAACGGAATGCTTGCGCAGGTCCTCGGATCGGGACTTTCGTTCAAGCAAACGTCGATGGCGATTCTGATGAGCTTCGCAATTGCTGCGATCATTCTTGCCGGTTTCGCGCCGATTGCGCTTTTTGTCTGGTACAACGCTCCGCCTCTGGGTTCGACCGAAGCAATTCTCGGCCACAGTACAATGCTTCTGGTGCACGTGAGTTTGATTGCATTTGCCGGGGTGATCGCAAATCGCTGCCTTCTTGCCTTGTTACGCAAAGTCACCACGTCGCGCGCAACCGCGCGAACAGTCCTGTGCAGCTGGCTGGCGGGAAATCTTTTTCTCGGCGCGCAGCTCGCCTGGATTCTCCGTCCTTTTATCGGGTCACCGAAGCTTGCAGTGCAGTTTCTTCGCGACGATCCGCTCCGCGGAAATTTCTATGAAGCAGTTTGGCGTGCGTTTCGCCATCTCTTCTTCTGATCAATCAACAAACAAAAACCAAAATGACTACATCAGCACTCGGAAACCAAACCCCCCAACCACCACCCGTTCCCGGACGCTTGGCGTTCGGGCCCATGCCAGAAAACCAGTCGCCGGCAATTCTGATCGAAGCGTTACTGAAATATCCCGGCCGAATCATTCACGAATTGCAAAATAATTGGCGAGCAAAGCTGGCTGCAGCCTTGCTGCTCCTCAGCTTGGTAGCGATGGCAGCCTATGGTGTTGTCGTCGGAACCTTCTCCGGCGGCGCTCAACTATGGATTGCGCCGGCGAAGATCGCGATCGGCACTTTCTTATCGATGATGATTTGTTTGCCGAGCCTTTACATTTTCGCTTGTCTCAGCGGAATCGATGCCCGGCTGCGCACGGTCGCCGG
>JBLMXD010000195.1:0-2683 GCA_050257575.1 Alphaproteobacteria bacterium
ACCCCGATCGCCACATCATTTCGTACCAAACCGCCATTGGACAGGCCCTGCTCGGTCATGAAGCTGGTGAAACGTTACCAATAAACACTGAGCACGGCACAGCCCGGTTTACGATCATTTCGATCGAGCCAGCGCCGCCCGACGAAACGACACCCGCGCTGGACCTCTCGACAAAATCCGCGGTCGAAACAGCGGTGGCGGACTAGGTTCTAGGGGCCGCTACATAACTTTGCGGCCGTCGACTTAATTTCTTTCTTAAACCGGCGCGAAGAACTCATCGTGCCAAGCTGGCCGGAGGAGTCGATAACCACTGGAATGGCATTGGCGTTCTGCGTCGTGACTCCTCGAATATTGCCGACGAAAACAGCTGCTATTGACGTTCAAACCCGTGGAACCGATACAAATCACGTTGTTTTCGGTCGTGACACTCGCGCCCGCCGCTCCACCCAAAGCCAGGTTTTGAAACCCGCTGGTATTGTTTGCCAACCACGGCCGTATGTTGGGTGCCATCAGTGTTGCCAACGAACGCGCTGGAGCCGAGCGCCGTGTTGCGGTGGTGTTGCCTTTCAGCGACTGAGATCCGAAGGCGGTGTTATTTTCAGCAGCTGCGCTGATGAAAAGCGCTTGAAATCCACTTGCTGTGTTATTGGCGCCGGTTGTATTCGACGCCAGGGCGCCCGTTCCGATAGCACCATTGTTACTACCTGTCGTATTATTCAAAAGTGCACTATTGCCTACGGTGGTGTTGAAACCGCCATCGGTGTTACTCTGCAACGCACTGAAACCTGTGGCTGTGTTGCCGAGATCCGCTGTGTTGAAAAAGAGGGCGCAACCGCCGGTTGTTGTGTTAAGGCTGCCCTATGTATTGCTGAACAACGCGAACGCTCCTGACTTGTCGAGAACAAACTGCCCGATGACGCACGGTTCTCTGCCAACCCTAAGTCAGCAATTCATAGGAGAGAACGCTCAGGCAATAGATTGCCGCGGTTTCCACGCGCAGGATAATTGGGCCGAGCGTAATTGGCTGACAGCCGTGGCGTCGTGCGAGCGCAAGCTCGGCTGGGGTAAAGTCCCCTTCGGGACCGACCAGCATTAGCACACTCCGGGGACGGTCACCGTGCTCGTGGGAATAAGTTTCCAGTATCCTTTTCAGATGTTGCGCATCGGGCTGGAGCGATCCGATCAACCGAACATCAAAGGATTGCTCTGACGTCGTGGAAAAGAATTCGGCAAGTTTTCTCGGCGGATGTATGCGTGGCAACCAGTTTTGCCCACACTGCTTGGCGGCTTCAATGGCGATCTGCTGCCATTTGGACTGCTTCTGCGCGGCGGATTCGGTATCGAGTTGTACGATCGTGCGATCGGAGATTATCGGCGCAACTTCCGCCGCACCAACCTCAACCGCTTTTTGCACAATCAGTTCCATGTTTTTCCCTTTTGGGATCGCCTGCCCCAAGACGATCCGGCACCGTAGCGGTGGTGTTTGCGCCTCGTGTACTTTTCGTAACCGAATTTCGTCCAGTGCCAGACTGGCAATCTCCGCAGTGATTTCGCGTCCTAGTCCGTTGAAGAGAACAAGCTTCTCTCCGGTTTTCATGCGGAGGACGTTGCGCGCGTGATGGGCTTCCGAACCACGCAACGCGATTGCTCGAGAGTCCCAACTATCAGGTGAAATGTAGAATCGGTGCATCCAATCGACAGGACCAAATCGACTACGAATACTCGGCTGCGATGACGGAGTTCAAGGTCAGGACGCCTGGGAGCTCTTTCCCTAGCGGCAGCTCAATACCGCGTACCTGCAAGGCACCGATCACGGCCTCTGTGGAAATATTTCCGACCAAACTATCCTGCGCGAATGGGCAGCCGCCAAGGCCGCCAATGGCCGAATCGAAACGGCGGCAGCCCGCGTCGAACGCGGCGAGAACTTTTGCTTCTGCGGCTTCGCCCGGAGCGCTGTGAAGGTGCACGCCGATGTCTGTTTGCGGATCTTCGCTTGTCACCGACTCAAACACGCGATGAATCAAATCCGGAGCTGCCATTCCGACGGTGTCAGCGAGTGAAATACTTCCTATACCGAGGTCGACCAATTTGTTCACGGCATCGCGAACCTTCTTCTGTTCCCAAGCGTCTCCATACGGGTTTCCGAACGCCATCGAAACATAAACCACGGTGCCGAGCTTCGCCTCAGCCGCTCTTTTTTTGATTATTTTCAGAATCTCGTAGCACTCTTCGCCAGTCTGATTCTGGTTCTTGCGCAGAAAGGTCTCGGATATCGAGTAAGGAAAACCGAGGGTTGAAACTTTTTGAGTAGCGATGGCGCGCCCAGCGCCTTTTTCATTCACAATAATTCCAATGATTTCGACCCCGTCAGGGACATCGATTTGCTCCAGCACTTTCTCGCTATCCGCCATTTGGGGAACCGCTTTGGGAGAAACAAAACTGACCGCATCGATGTGTTTGAAGCCTGCGCTGATAAGTGTGCGCAGATAACGCGCTTTTAGTTCGGCGGGAATCTGCCGGCGCAATCCCTGCCACGCATCGCGGGGACATTCGACCAGTTTCACGGCATTGTCAGACACGGAAATCGCGGAGTTTAGGTAAAGAATTCCTTAGCGCGGTCGAAGAAACTCTTGTGAATTGGCGTGTTTTCTTCGCCGCAAAGCGCAGCGAACTCCTCGAGCTT
>JBLMXD010000196.1:0-5542 GCA_050257575.1 Alphaproteobacteria bacterium
AGCAGAATGATGCCGAAGTAACCCCACTGCTCAACCCACTGAAACCATAGCTGAACCAGATGATGCATATTGTCATTCCAAGCCCTTCGACTACGCTCAGGGCAATCTTCGTCGAGAATCCTTCGACCTCGAACCGAATGAATTCGCCCTAGTTCAGTCTAAAAACTAAAATCCGCAATCTGAAATTCAGATGTTCCTCTACAAGCGCATCCATTTTGTCATTTCGCTATCATCAATGAGTTCGCGCCAGTTCACCCTGTAATGGGATTTTCAAATGTCGATTTACCGGCGCGTCCTTAATTATTACAAGCCATTCTGGGGACAAACGATCGTCGGCTTGTTCCTCTCGCTGCTGGGTATTGGCCTCAACCTGCTTAAGCCCTGGCCGTTCAAGATTATCGTAGACGATTTTTTGCGTCCAACGCCTGCGGCGCGTGGCGATTGGCATACATGGGTTCCCCTGCTCTGCCTCGCCCTCGTCGTTATCCAGTTTGCCTGGGGAATCATCAATTGGATCACCAACTATTTGTTTGTGAAGATCGGGCTCCAGGCGTTGCTGAAATTGCGAACCGATCTTTATGCATACTTGCAGTCACTTTCACTGAAGTTCCACGATGCACGACGTTCTGCCGACTCCAGTTTTCGCGTCGCGTACGACTCGCAATCGATTCAAACGATCTACAACAAAGGTTTCACCAATATTTTCGCATCGGTAGTCACGTTGATCGGCACGTTTGTTGTGATGGTAACAATCGACTGGGTATTGACCCTGCTTTCTCTAACCATTGTGCCGTTGATCGTCGGCGCGATTTACTTCTTCGCGCGTCGGATCCGCCTGGAGTCGACATCGATTCAGGAACAGGAAAGCGCCGTGCTGGCACAGGCGCAAGAGGGACTGAGCTCGATCCGGATGGTGCACGCTTTCGGACGGGAAGATTTCGAGGTCCGGCAATTTCGTCAACAAGCGCAACAAAGTCTGCAGGCAAATCTGCGGTTAACTTTGACGAACGTGAACAGCGCGCTCGTGATTAGCACACTCATGGTTGTTGGCACGGCCGCGATGTACTATGTGGGAACGGTACATGTCATCGAAGGAACGCTCAGTCTGGGTTCGCTCCTCGTTTTCAGCGCCTATCTGCTGATGCTGTATCAACCACTGGAATCCCTGACCTACACTGCATGGGCAATGGAAGGCGCCACGGCAGGAGCGCGCCGCTGCTTCGAGGTCCTGGATCGGGAGGATGACGTGCGCGACTCGCCAAATGCTGTCACCATTTCGTCAGCCAAAGGCGCGATCGATTTTCGCGGTGTCAATTTTGGCTACGCGGAGGACCGATATGTCTTGCGCGATATCGATCTGCTAATCGAACCGAATCAAATTGTTGGCCTGGCAGGCGGCACGGGCGCCGGCAAAAGCACCCTGCTCAGTCTGGTGCCGCGCTTCTACGACCCGACCACGGGTTCTGTCACGCTCGATGGTCGTGATGTCCGCGAAATCACAAAAAAATCCTTGCGCGCTCAGATCGCAATCGTGTTGCAGGATACCCTGCTCTTCTCGACGACTGTTCGCGAAAACATCGCCTATGGCCGTCCTGATGCGACCGAAGACGAGATTATTGAAGCGGCCCGGCGCGCACAGGCTGACGAGTTTATTCAGCAAATGCCGCACGGGTATGCCAGTCCGGTCGGTGAACGCGGCGGGCATTTGAGTGTCGGTCAACGCCAGCGCATTGGAATCGCACGGGCGTTCCTGAAAAATGCGCCGATCTTGTTGCTGGACGAACCGACTTCTGCGCTCGATCCAGCAACCGAAGCTGCAATCATGGAAACGATTATGGAACTGATGCGCGGACGGACGACCTTGATCGCCACGCATCGCCTCGCCACCATCCACAATCTTGATCAGATTATCGTGCTCGACCATGGACGGATGGTCGAGCAAGGTCGCGGACCGGACCTGCTCGCCTGCGGCGGAATTTACGCGAAACTTTATACCTCGGGAAAATTCCCAAACTAACGCCATCTTGTCATGTCGAGCGAAGCGAAACATCTCTGGATTTCCAGCCTCGGTGTTCTATCCGATGCTCAAGGATTCTTCTTCGCGACTGCAGGACCAGAATAACAGGAACCCCGAATTTATGACCAACGTTAAAGACGATCGACATGTCGAAGCCGACTGGTGGCGAGAACCGGTCCCGCCGAACGTTGAGTTCGGCGACGGATTTTATTGCGAGACTGCACAAATCTTTCGATTCCTGCGAAACAAAAGACCGCGCGCAGTTGTCATGGGTAAGCACGTCTCGTGTTACGCCGGCTGCTCGTTCGCTATCGGCAAGAACGGTCAATGCACGATAGGCGATTTCACCCTGCTTAACGGCGCGCTGATCATGGCAGAAGAACGAATCGACATTGGCTCGTACTGCCTTGTGTCGTGGAATGTCGGGATCGCCGATTCCGATTTCCACCCGCTCGAGCCGGCCCAACGCCTGATCGATGCTCAAGCGCTGGCGCCCTTTTTCAAAGACCGGCCACCTCGCCCCAAATTGAAAACTGCTCCAGTTAAAATCTGCGACAACGTCTGGATCGGAATGAACGCGGTGGTTTTAAAAGGCGTCACGATTGGTGAAAACTCGGTGGTGGCTGCTGGAGCAGTCGTGACTAAAAGCGTCGAACCAAATACCGTCGTCGCCGGAAATCCGGCAGTTGTAGTTCGCCAATTTCAGTCGTGATTCGATTTAACGTCCAACTTCGAACATCGAAATCTTTGTTTTTCAGGACTGGGCGTTCGACGTTCGTTGTTCCGTGTTCTGGTTAAAGTGAAACGCAAGCGCATCGTTGTCATGGGTTTCATGGGCTCGATGCCAATCGCTGGCGTCGTGTGGCAACACGTTCACTACGTGGTCGGAATGAGACGACTCGGTCACGACGTTTATTACGTCGAAGATTCGGCGCGTCTTCCCTACAACCCCGAAACATTTGAAGTAACGGACGAGTTCTATTACGCGGCAAAAGTGCTCGCCCGTCTGGCGCGCGAATTTGATTTCAACAATCGCTGGGGCTATTGCGCGCGTTATCTGCCGGACACTCCAACTGCGGGGATGTCATTGAAGAGAATTCGACAGCTCTATCGCGAAGCTGATGCGATCCTGAATGTTTGCGGCACACAGGAGTTCAATGATGATCTGCTCGTTTCCGATCGCATTCTCTACATCGAAAGCGATCCCGGCGTGGAACAAATCAAAATTGATAAAGGGCTGAAAGCAACCGCGGAGTATCTGCGAAGGCATCACGCGCTTTTCACATTCGGCGAAAACATCGGGACAAAGGATTTTCCTGTGCCGCTCCACGGATTCAAGTGGCTGCCCACGCGACAACCTGTGGTGACCGATCTTTGGAAAACAGCGCGTCCTCCTTCCCGCGTCGCCGTATTCACGACAGTCGCAAACTGGTCCACAAGCGGTTTGAAGGACATTACCTGGCGCGGGAAGAAATATCTCTGGAGCAAGTCGCGCGAATTTTTGCGGTTCGTCGCGGGGCCGAAACAAGCGAGCGAAACATTCGAGATGGCAACCAACATCAACGATTCGCGCACACGCAGGAGATTTGAACAAAATGGCTGGCACCTGACTTCGCCGCTGCAAATGAGCGTCGATTACTGGTTGTATCGCGATTATATCCAGCGTTCCAAGGGCGAGTTCACGGTCGCAAAGGACCAGTACGTCCGGCTTAACACCGGCTGGTTCAGCGACCGGAGCGCATGTTTTCTTGCGGCAGGTCGCCCCGTCATCACCCAGGAAACCGGGTTCACCAAAAACTACGGCGGCAAAGCAGGATTGTTAGCTTTCCGAACGCTGGACGAAATCGGCGATGCTGTGAAAGCAATCAACTCCGATTATGCCAAACATTCGCGCGCCGCTCGCGCAATCGCCCGCGAAGTTTTTGAAGCCGAAACGGTGCTGGAATCCATTCTTGATCGCGCCGGAGTTTAAGTGTCGCCAGCAAGTTGCAACCCGAACCATCTTCGTTAATGCGCCGGATCAGTTACAGAGGTCATGGTGACGCTCCCGCGCCATCTTAGGTACACACATGGGCTCATCTGGTGCGTTTGCGAATTCTGCTTCGGATGCCGAAGTCGATTTGATATTACCGACCTCCCCGGTCGCCAGATTCACATCAAGATCGCAGAACGTATAGCCGAGAGGCGCCCAACCCTCCGATAGCTTTGTAACTGCGAATTTGTAGTGAACCCGATCAGGTTCTAATTGCAGACCTATCACACCGTATTCCATTTTCCCTTTAAAGGGCGGCTTTACCTCGATACTTACCCAGCGGTCGTCGACGAGGTACACCACTCTCCCATATGAGCCTTTCGAAATGTGCTCGACGGTTACGAACGATTTCGAATTCGTAGCCCAGTGCAAATAAAGGGGACCAGTACTTTGAACGGAATCGTCCGTCCCTTTGGTCTTCCGATTTTTGATCACGAAGCGTAGGAGTCCATCGATCACCTCCAATTGAAGGCAATATTGACCGTTCGGTGAAACAAAGCTTTCGCCGGGCAGGACGGGCTCTTCGGCGGAAGTTTCGTTTATCAGGCATGCTGTCACTGTCGCTACAGCGACTAAGAATGTTCGAAACATGGCTAAAGCTCCGCATTCTTAGCCGATTCTTCCGCGACACTACAAATCGAAATCTTGTTTGAGAACTTCAGGATTGGCATTTCCAATCAAACACGCCACTGTGCCATCGTGAAAGTCGCTACCGTGATTGCCCGGGTTCTTCTTGGACTCGTTTTCGTCGTTTTCGGTTCCAACATCTTTTTGCATTTTATTCCGATGCCGCCGCCACAGCCGGGGCCGGTTGGAGATTTCACGAAGGCGCTTTTTGTGAGCCATTATCTTCACGTCGTTGCGGTATGCCAAATCGTCGGTGGGCTGCTGCTGCTTATTGGACGTTTTGTTCCTCTCGGTTTGGTCTTGCTTGCGCCTGTCATTGTGAACATCGATCTCGTTCATATTTTGATGGACCCCAGTGGGCTGCCAATGGCCATCGTCATTTCGATTTTGGAGCTCTTTCTCATCTGGCGGTACCGCGACGCCTTCGCGGGTATTCTCCGCCCCTGATCCTCATGGCTACGCAAATCGATAAAGAACCGCCTCACGTCGTTGTGCGCGGTGTTGCCGAAAGTTTTGAGCAGGAAGTTAGCGTGGGAAAACATCACCTCGTCGCGGACGAACCTGTCAACGCCGGAGGCAACGATGCCGGGCCCGATCCGTACGATTACTTACTGACCAGTCTCGGCGTATGCACCTCCATGACGGTTGGCTTCTATGCCCGACGGAAGCAATTGCCTCTCGAAAAGATCACGGTCTTGCTTTGGCACTCGCGCATTCACGCGAAGGACTGTGAGGAGTGCCAAACGAAGGAGGGCATGCTCGACAGAATCGATGTCGAAGTGGAACTGACTGGGTCGTTAACTGCAGAACAGCACGCAAAGCTGATGGACATTGCTGCCAAATGTCCCGTTCATCGGACGCTCACA
>JBLMXD010000197.1:0-7553 GCA_050257575.1 Alphaproteobacteria bacterium
CTCCCTCTCGACGCTCGGGTGGTGGAATTGGCAGACACGTACGTTTGAGGGGCGTATGCCGAAAGGCTTGCGGGTTCAAGTCCCGCCCCGAGCAGTGCATCAGCGCGGCGTTTATTCTCACCGGCTACTGCGATTTGCCAACCTTGCCTTACATGCTGCTTTTTCTAAACTGAGGCCGTGCCGATTAATACGGAGGATCTCCCCAGGGACCGCTTCCGCACGACGCATTGGTCAATCGTGCTTGCCTGCGCAGGTGATGATGAAAATAGCGCTCAGGCACAAGAAGCGTTAGCAAAACTCTTTCGAACGTACTGGTACCCGCTTTACGCCTACGTTAGGCGTCGCGGATATGGTGAGCACGACGCCGAGGATCTGGTGCAGGAATTTTGCGCTCGTCTGCAAGAGAAGCACACTCTGGCCAAAGCCGATCCACAGCGTGGCAGGTTTCGAACGTTTCTTCTGACATCCCTGCAAAATTTTCTGGCCAATGAAGAAGCGCGTACCCGCGCGCAGAAACGCGGCGGAGACCATGAAATGATTTTCCTTGATGCGGAGGACGCTCGCGAGCGCTACCGCCTTGAGCCGTTTCACAACCTCACGCCTGAGGCAATTTTCGAGAGGCGATGGGCGCATGCAGTGCTTGAAGAAACGCTGGCTGGCTTGCGCGCAGATTTCATTGAGCGAGGCAAAGAACGTTTGTTCGACGGGCTCGCATCTTTTCTGAGCATGGACGAGCCGGTTAATTCATACCAACAAGCCGCGACGCGGCTTGGACTTCCGCTAAGCGCAATAAAAACAACGGTGCATCGTCTTCGACAGGATTATAGAACAAAACTGCGAGAAGAAATTTCCAGGACCGTTTCTGCACCCGACGAGATCGATGATGAACTGCGTTATCTGCGCAAAGTGCTCGCCAGTGGCAGCTGACGATCCATGACGCGGTGTAATCGTTGTGGGGCTGAGCTAACAGCCGGAACGGTCGCCGGCCTTTGTCCAGTTTGCCTAATCGATACAGCGCTGCCGCAACAACCAGACCGAGACGATGGCACCTTTCGTTACGATCTGATCGAAGAAATTGGGCGCGGAGGAATGGGGGTTGTGTATCGCGCGGTGCAGCACGGCTCGCAACGTCAGGTAGCCGTGAAAATGATTTTGGCCGAGCAAGCCGCCACGCCTGGAATGCTGGAAAGATTTCGCGCCGAAGCAGAGGCGATCGCCAGCCTCGATCATCCGCATATTCTTCCCATCTACGAGACGGGCGACATCGAGGGAACACCTTTTTACAGCATGCGCCTCGCCAGCGGAGGCACGTTACGGGAATGCGTTGCCGACTTTAAGGCGCAGTCACGCAGAGCTGCGAAGCTGATGGCTACGATCGCCCGCGCAGTTCATCACGCTCACGAACGTGGCATCCTGCATCGCGACCTTAAACCCGGAAATATTCTGCTCGATGGCAAAGAACGGACACCTTTCGTTTCAGACTTCGGTCTGGCAAAATGGCTGGGCCGCAACAACCGCTTGACACTTGTTACGAGTGCGCTCGGCACGCCGCATTACATCGCGCCAGAACAAGCTGGTGGAGAATCGAAGCAACTGACGCCAGCTGCGGATGTTTACAGTCTCGGCGCGATTCTTTACGAACTGCTGGCCGGGCGACCGCCTTTCGTCGCGGATACGCCTCTACAGACGTTGCGCCTCGCCGCGGGCACACCGCCCCCCGCTCCACGAACTTTCGAACCAGCGATTCCGCGTGATCTCGAACTAATTTGTTTGAAATGCCTGGCCAAAGAGCCCTCTGCACGTTACGCCTCAGCCGAAGCTCTTGCCGAAGATCTGGATCGATGGCTCGAAGGACGCACGATTCTCGCGCGACCGGCGACACCAGTCGAACACGCTTGGCGCTGGACAAAACGAAATCCAATCGTCGCCGCACTTTCCGGCGCGCTGCTCATTTTGCTGCTCTCGTTCCTCATCGCCTTGTTAGTCTATCCGCGGCGAGAGATGCCTTTAGCAGCAAACACCGGCCCATCGGCACGAAGCATCGCCGTTCTTCCCTTTCAAAGTCTCGGTTCCGATCCTGAGAACGTTTATTTTGCGCAAGGTGTTCAAGACGAACTCGTGACGCGTCTGGCTAAAATTGCAGATCTCAAAGTTATTTCGCGTGGGTCGACCCAGAATCTTAAGAGTGCGCCCGACAATTTGCCTGAAATTGCGAAGAAGCTTGGCGTCGCAATGGTTGTCGAGGGAAGTGTCCGGAAAGCCGGAGATAGCGTGCGCGTCAATGTCCAATTGATCGACGCGTTGACGAATGCACATCTCTGGGCAGAGATTTACGATCGCAAGCTCGCCGACATTTTTCAGACTGAGGCAGATATTGCTAACGCCATTGCGCGCATGCTAGGCGCAAAGTTGACTGGCTCGGAATCATCTCTCATCGCGATCCGTCCCACAGAGAATCCGATCGCTCATCGGCTTTATCTGAAGGGACGCTATTTCTGGAATAAGACCACCAATCCTGACATCAGGAAATCGATCGATTATTTCAATCAAGCCATTGCCGCAGATGCGAATTA
This sequence comes from Alphaproteobacteria bacterium, assembly GCA_050257575.1. GTDB lineage: Bacteria > Verrucomicrobiota > Verrucomicrobiia > Chthoniobacterales > UBA10450 > Udaeobacter. The sequence continues at coordinate 2,574 of JBLMXD010000197.1, forward strand.
TGCGCCGGCCTATGCAGGCCTCGCTGATGCGTACCTGTTACTACCATTCATGCTCGGAGGTTCCCCTCTCGATTGTTATCCAAAAGCCAAGGAAGCGGCTAAGAAAGCGGTCGAACTCGATGACACACTCGCCGAGGCGCACATTGCCTACGCGCAGGCATTACAGTTCTACGACTTCGATTATCCACAGGCTAGTAAGGAATTCGAAAGAGGATTACAACTGGATCCGAATTACGCCAACGGGCGTTGGCGTCACAGCTGGTTGCTGGCTGCGTTAGGTCGATTCGACGAAGCATTCACCGAAATGAACCGGGCGATCGAGCTCGATCCTCTCTCGCTGATCATTAATACCGATCTCGGTTTCTTCTACACTGTCCATGGGCAGTACGATCAGGCGATCGAGCAGCTTCATCGAACCCTGGAGTTGGACCCAAATTTTTACTACGCGCACGGCAATCTGGGAGAGGCCCTGGCGTGCAAGGGAGCGTTTGATGCGGCGATCGCCGAATATCGAAAGGCACAGGAGCTAAATGCCGATCCATTTATATTGGTTCTTTTGGCTCATGGTTATGCCGGTGCCGGGAACAAGTTCGAGGCGAGAAAACTTCTCAATGAACTGAACGACATCGCGAAACAAAAATACGTGGATGCCTATGGTTTCGCTATTGCTCACCTAGCTCTTGGCGAGAAAGACGATACACTTCGCTGGTTGGAGAAGAGTTACGAAGATCATGCCGGAGCCGACATCGCCCTTGTTCGGTTCGATCCACTTCTCGCTCCGCTGCGCGGCGATCCTCGTTTCGAGAAACTGGCCGACAAAATTGTCCCACGCTCAATTGCAGCCGTTTCTTCCGCTCCGGAAAAAAGCATTGCGGTCCTGCCCTTTGTCGATCTAAGCCAGGCGAAAGACCAGGAGTATTTCTGCGATGGAATCAGCGAAGAGATTCTGGACACACTAGCCAAGACTGAAGGTCTGCGCGTCGTTGCACGGACTTCGTCATTCTCTTTCAAAGGGAAAAATGCTGACATCAGCGAGATCGCGCAGAAATTGAATGTGCAAAACGTTCTCGAAGGCAGTGTGCGTCGCGAAGGCAATCGCATCCGGATCACGGCACAGCTCGTTGATGCGCACAATGGTTTCCACATTTGGTCCGATACGTTCGAACGCGAATTGCAAGGCATCTTCGCTGTGCAGGATGAAATCACGCGCGCGATTGTTGACGCTCTGAAAATCAAGCTGGCGGTCGCACCACCAGCACGCGCGCGCCAAAACACCGAAGCGTACGATCTTTACCTGCAAGGCCTTTATCTTTCGAATAAAAGCGACGAGGAAAGCCTGCGGAAAAGCCTCTCCCTTTTCCAACGCGCCTTGGACATAGATCCGAATCTCGCGCGAGCCTGGACAGGTGTCGCGAAAGCATGGCTTTGGCTCTCGGACGCGTATGTAACACCACTGGAAGCCACCCCGAAGTTCGAGGAAGCGGCATCCAAAGCGTTGGCGTTAGATGAACGCGATGCAGAAGCGCGTTGCTATCTTGGCGAAGCGAAGCGCACTTGGCGTTGGGATCTCGCGGGCGAGGATGCCGAACTGCGTCGCGCGCTGGAAATAGATCCGAATTGCGCGATGGCCTACTTCTTTTTGGGACTCCTGCGCTCTTCGCAAGGCCAAAGCGACGCCGCCGTAGCAGCTATGGAGCAGGCACGAACGTTGGATCCTCTGTCTCCAATCGTCAGCAGGTTCACCAGCGTGATTTATTTTTGTGCGGACGAGCTTGATAAAGCAGTTGCCGAAGGTCAGCGCACCGCCCAATTGGATCCGAACTATGTTTATCTCGAATCCGGTACGGGGTTTGCCTACCGAGAAAAAGGAGAATTCGATAAAGCCATCGCGATCTACAAAAGGGACGAGCAGATATTGGGAACCCCCAGCCCGGGATTGGCCGTCACTTACGCAAAGATGGGCAGAGAGGCGGATGCGCGAGCGATCCTTGCCAAATTGATCGATCTCAGACGCACGCGCTATTTTGCGGCTGATTCTATCGCAGAAATTTATGCTGCGCTCGGTGAGAAAGACGAAGCCTTTCGCTGGTTGGATCGCGCCGTAGAGGAACATTCCGCACCCATCCACGGAATCGGTGTTCGTCCGGAGTTTCGCTCGCTCCATTCCGATCCACGATTCGCTGAGGTTCTGCGCCGGATCGGGCTCGATCCGGCACAAGTGCTGCGACAATAAGCAGTTCCTTGGATCGCCGAATCCGGTGCTCTTTCGATAGACACGGAGCTATGCGCCGTCCGTTATCGAACAATCGCGCAACGGGCGCGCCACAGCTCAAAAGATATTTCCGAAGATTTTTTGAAACCTTCTCACGGAATTTCTGTAGCAACGAAGCATGAAACACAATCCCGCATCCCTGCTTCAGTTCAAAACAACAACCCGACCACTTCTCATCACCATCGCGCTGCTACTTGCCTGTTTTGCGACAGCTTTTGCTATTGAGCCCACTAATACAACCTTTCATTTCGAATTTCCCGAGGCTCAATACTGTAATGGCACTCTGGCGGGGACTGGATTTACTCAAATCGACATCCGCATAATCACCTTTTACAATCAATCCGGCGATCCTATTCGCCTTCAGGCCGTGTCTGACGTAACAACCCTGTTGGGAAGTGTTACGAATAACGAGACCGTTTCAGGAAGACGACACAATCTGCTCACGGTAGATCTTCAGGCAGGCACAGAAACCCACTTCGGTCTGGATCTCCTCCTGCAGTCCTCCGCAGGGCCAATCCAGGTCAACGCGGGGACCCTAGCATTTGATAGCAATGGCAACGTCTACTTCGTCAATGGGCCGCATCCCTTCTTCGATCAGGATCCGAATGTGCCCGTTTGCGATGTTTTGACAGGCCCGTAATTTCACTTTCAACCTTATCTCCGCGAGGCCGGTTGGACCTTGGACTGGGTCTCAGTGATTGATTCCGAAGGCCGAATACTGATCTCCAAGTCCGCCGCTATTTCTGTAACCGCGGGGCGCTGTGCGCTGCCTATCATCGAACAATCCCGGAACGGGTTCGCCACAGGCTAAAAGATATTTCCGAAGATTCTTTGAAACTTTGCCGCAGAATTTTTGTAGCAACGAAACATGAAACCAAATCTTAACTCCTCGATTCCGTTTAAAGCGCCAACTCCAGTTGTCAGAAATTTGTTAAGCGGCTGGGCGTTGCGACACGGCTCATTTGTCGTAGGGCTCGCGCTCGCCTGGTTTGCGCTTTCACCCGCCCCGAATGCTTTCGCAGTTGATCCACCACCGGACGGAGGCTATGCCGGCGCGAATACCGCTGAAGGTGATAACACGCTCTTCAGTCGCACGACGGGTGAATTCAACTCGGCCATCGGCTATGAAGCGCTTTACAGCAATACAGAGGGTAACTTTAATACGGCCAATGGCGCAGATGCGCTTTTTAACAACACAACTGGCGACCAAAACACGGCGATCGGGTACGAGGCGCTCAGTACCAACACAACAGGCAGCAACAACACGGCAGCGGGTTATTTGGCGCTCCTGTTCAACACGAGCGGCGAGCGAAACACGGCCTTCGGTGTCAACGGTCTGTACAGCAACACGACCGGTTACGAGAACACGGCCACCGGCGCTGGCGCACTCGCCAGCAACACCGAAGGTATCAACAACACGGCCACCGGAAGTGATGCGTTGTCTTCGAACACCACCGGGTTCGACAATACGGCAATGGGTTCTGGAGCGCTTGCTGCTAACATAGGCGGCCTCCACAATACAGCCACCGGTCTTCACGCACTCTCATTCAACACAGGTGGCAACTTCAACACAGCTTGCGGTGATCAGGCGCTCCTTTTCAATACAACTGGTGGCGGCAACATCGCATTGGGAGCTTTTGCCGGTTCAAGTCTCACTACGGGAAATTCTAATATTGATATTGGAAACCTCGGCGTGGCGGGTGAGTCAAACACTATCCGCATCGGCCAGAATGTATTGCACACGGCCACTTACATCGCCGGTATCAACGGGGCAACGATCTCCGGCGCTCCCGTTGTAATTGACAACAATGGACGTTTGGGCACCGCGGACATTAGTACTCTGCAGGGTCCTCCTGGCCCCCAAGGGCCTCAAGGTGACCCAGGGCCAGCCGGGGCACAAGGTCCACAGGGTGCCCAAGGCCCACAGGGCGTTCCAGGTCCAACTGGCCCCCAAGGGCCGCAAGGACCACAGGGAGATCAGGGCCCAGCCGGTATCGGTTTCATTCAGGGAGGTATTCTCCAAATGCGGCAAGGATCGCCTGCACCTGCGGGATTCACGAGGCTAGGAACTACCCAGTTTCAATACAGGGATCTGAATGGTAAGACTCAGCTCATTACCCTGGACGTTTACCAGAAACTCTAGATGGCGGGGCTGGTTGACTCAATTGTTGCTTATAATTTCGAACGCCGCACACGCGTTTTGGAGATAGCGGCGCTCGCCCCCGGCGAGCACCGCAAACGTTCGAGCGACTCGTAATCACATTGCAGGGCGTCCAGCTGGCACGGGGCACGCCGATCTCCGTAATTCCACGTTCAGCGTCGCCACATACTTCAATTCATCCTGGAGATTTCTTGAAACTTTCTCGCGGAATTTCTGTAGCAACGAAACATGAAACCAAATCCTCCATCCCTGATTCAGTTAAAAGCAACTCCACCATTTCCGGTCGCGATCGCGCTGCTACTCGCCTGCTTTGTCTCTTCATCCGCCCCGAAGGCTTTCGGGGTCAGTCCGCCACCAGACGGAGGCTATCCCAACTCTAACACCGCTGAGGGGGATAATGCGCTGTTTAGTCTTACAGACGGCACAGACAACACGGCGATTGGTAGTAGTGCGCTCTATAATAACACAACAGGCCGGTTCAACACCGCCACTGGTGCTCGCGCGCTCTTTAACAACATAGAAGGCAACAACAACACGGCCAACGGAT
>JBLMXD010000198.1:0-19352 GCA_050257575.1 Alphaproteobacteria bacterium
AGCTTATCGCAGCGGAGTGCTCGAAATAGTGGTTCGCGTTTCAGGGCGGCGATAAATCGTTTTTTCCCGACGATGATGCCGGCCTGCGGGCCGCCGAATAGTTTATCCCCGCTGAAGCAAACAAGGTCGGCGCCATCGCTCAACGCCTCGGCCGCGGTCGGTTCGTGCTCGGCGATTCCCAACGATTCGGTAGCGAACATGGCTCCGCTGCCGAGATCCTCGACGAACGCAATTCTTTTTTTCCGCGCGAGCGCGCTAATTTCTTTTGAAGAGGGCGATTCGACGAAGCCGTTCATGAAAAAGTTGCTGCGGTGCACCTTGAGAATCATCGCCGTCTCTGGTCCGATGGCTTTCTCATAATCCTTAAGCGATGTTTTGTTGGTTGCGCCAATTTCGCGCAAACGGGCGCCGCTCGCTTCGAGGATTTCTCCGACACGAAATCCGCCGCCGATTTGCACAAGTTCACCGCGGGAAATGATGATCTCGGTTCGTTGTCCGGGGTTCGACCTGTGGCGTTTCCTGTCCAGATTTGTGAAATGATTGACGATGAGCACCAGAGCCGCTGCGCAGTTGTTGACCACGGCTGCCGATTCGGCGTCACAAAGCAGTGCGAGCGCAGCCTCGACATAACCGGCGCGCCGGCCGCGTTCACCTGTTACAACGTCATGTTCGAGGTTCGAATAACCTGAGCCGACTTCGTTCAGTACGCGAAGGGCTTCACTGGCAAGCGGTGCTCTCCCGAAATTTGTGTGTAGGACGATTCCCGTTCCGTTGATGACCAATTGGATTCTGCTGGCGCGGAGTTGATCGAGTGAACGGCGGATATCAGCAACAATCGACGGCAAGTCCCGGACCTCGCCGTTTGCGCGAATCTGTGAAAGTTTCCGGCGGACAAGTTCGACAGCGAACGGGCGCGGCAAATCGCACTCACCAAGCGCGTCGAGGATTTTTGACACGGCCGGAATCTGCCGTCGAATACGTGACTTCATCCGGTCACGCATATCAATGAGCGTCGCCGGCGCCGCGGCACGATTCTTCCGATTAGAGCGGCGGATGGTGTGTGCGCCCTTCGCAAGATTCTCAATACGCTTTTAAGATTCGCCTCCGGCACGCAAAGGAGCAATCCACCGCTGGTTTGCGCGTCAGTTAAAAGAATCTTGCCGCTGTCATTTGTTCCTGCCCAATCGACGAGGGTGTCGGTCGCCTTAAGATTGTCCCGGCTTCCCTGGGGAACGCAGCCGGAATCGATGAGGTTGCCGACCTCGCTGCTGATCATCGGCACCACCGCGGGATCGATCGCGGCGGATACGCCGCTCGCTTGGCAGAGGGAGATGAGATGCCCCATCAGACCATAGCCGGTAACATCGGTAGCGGCGCGGATTAGGCGCCGTTCGGCAAGTTCGGCACCGACCGTATTGATCTGTGACATGACGGCTACAACCTTTTCCTGTAGCGCACGTGAAGCCATTCCTCGTTTGATTGCCGTGGTGGCGATACCGGTACCAAGCGGCTTTGTTAGCACGAGTAAATCGCCGGTACGCGCATTTGCGTTTGTCGTGACGCGTCGGACGTCGACGAGCCCTGTAACGGCCAGCCCGTAGATTGGTTCGGGATTCCGAATCGAATGGCCACCGATAATGGCACAACCGACTTCGGCTGTTTTGGAAAGGCCGCCGCGCAAGATTGAAGAAACCACTCTTGGCCTAACGAGATGAGCCGGAAACCCGATGATATTGAGTGCAGTCAACGGACGTCCCCCCATGGCGAAAATGTCAGACAGCGAGTTGGCCGCTGCGATTTGGCCGTACGAAAACGGGTCGTCCACGATTGGCGTGAAAAAATCGACCGTCTGAACTAACGCGCGATTGCGGTTCAGACGATACACGCCGGCGTCATCGAATGTTTTTGAACTGACGAGGACGTTGCGGCTTAACGAAATGGGAAGCTGCGGCAAAACTTGTCGCAGGGCCTGTTGGCTCAACTTGGACGCTCACCCAGCGCACGATGAGAGCGAGGTCAGCTTACGAATCTGCTCACGCGACATTGAGGTCACCTCCCTTCACCCGATTTTCAATTTTCGAATCGTGAATTGCGTCGAAGGAATCACCCAACTCGTGGGCGGGACAATCGACAATCGACAGTCTGCAATCAAAAATGATCTGGCGGAGAGGATAGGAATCGAACCTACCTCGCCACTTTCGTGACGACGACGGTTTTGAAGACCGCGAGGGCCACCAGGCACCCTTCACTCTCCAGAGAAAAGAAAACGTCGAACATTGAACATCGAACGCCGAACGTGGAACGCTGGCACGCTCCTGTTTTTCAAATTCGATGTTCGATGTTGGGTGTTCAATGTTCCGTGGTCGATGCGGCGCGAAACGCCGAACCAACGAAGCAAAGGCGATCCAACAGTTATTTGTTTTTCTTAATCGCCTTGACGATGTCGTCAAAATCCGGCCACTCGCGTGTTTCGAGTTTGGAATGGAGCAGTTTGCCATTGGCGCGAATTTCGAAAGCGCCGCCACTCGAAGGAATTAGCGTCAGCGACTTGATGCGCTGGCCGAGTTCGAGAATTTTAGCCGCCAAACTGACGGCTTTTGGCGTGTAGTTTCAAACGACGCAATATTCGATTGATACCTCGGTCTTCACCGAACGGAGCTCCTTTCCGGAAGAAAAGTATCGATTCAGTTCGTAAGGGTCAAGGGTTCGGCATCAGCTCTGTCAGAGGGTGTTGCTTGTTAGAGGCTTGACATCAACGCCTGTTCCGCCTCAAAAGAAGTGTGCCGCAGCCCGCTCCACCAGGCTGCGGCAGCTCCACTTCAGCAACCGCGGAAACAGCCGCGGTTTTTCAGCCCTGAGGGCGCTAACCCTCAAGATGTTAAAAAGCGAAATTGAGACCGCTGCGAATCATTCCAAAATTATTCCTTGGGCCGTCAATCACGCCAAAACTCAAGTCGTTAGTCCAACCGAAGTGACGCGCGAATCGAATTTCCAGACCGGCGCCAAACTGACCGACTGCCTTCGTTTGGCTACCGAAATGTTCGGTCTCAGCGTGAACAGCGAACGCGTCCGGCGGTCCCTGCGTGTGGAGGACATCTCGTTCGCCGCCGCCAAAAATCGCGCCCACACCCGCCCACGCGTAAGGCGCAAAACGAGTGCAGGGAATGGGATAACGCAATGTCAGTGTCCCCAGGACAGCCCCAATCGTATGATCGTGATTGAGTCTTCGTTTATTGAAAACCGGGATGGTCGGGTCTTCGAAGATGTCGAAGCCATACTTGCTGCCTTCGAGCAAAAATCCTTGAACGCCCACACCAACATAGCGGCAGAAGAAATATTTGATATCGCCACCGCCGCCCCAGGCGTGGTCGTCACCGATGTAACGATCATAGGTACCCAGCACCGGGTGGCCTTCACTTGTACTTTGTACAACGTCTGTCAGCCATAAGTTAGGATTGAAATCGGTGTTGGTGAAGGCGTACGTGCCCCAGAGGTTCACGTTCCATTCGCGATCGCCGTACCATTCGGGACAGGGCGGAGGTGCGACCTGCTTCATTTCTTTGCTAAAATCTTTTCCTGAACGACTCCCCGAGTAGGAGACGTCGGAATAGTAACGGTATCTCGAGGAGACTGGTGCCTCGGCTTCGGCGTTCTCGCCACCAAAGAGCCAGGAAAAAACCACCCACGCGTGCACAATCGGCGAGTCATCGGTACAGCCGAAGAGGGGCGAGATGTCCAAACGAGTCGCCGGCGATGGTTTCCAAGCCAGTGTGGGGCCGATAACGAAACTGTTCAATGGATCGCCGCGCGTGTCTTTTGTCGTGACGTTTTTATATTCCATTTCCAAGCCGATTTTCAGACGCTCGTTATCCAACAAAACCGGTGTCATGACGGCCTGCGAAAAACCCCATTCGCGACCTCGGTCGCCGGTGTTTTCTTTTTCGAAAAACCAGTTCATAGCCCATTCAAATCGCCCGCCGAACTCCTGAGCGAGGAGCAAACGAAATTCGTAAGCGTTCGGAATCTGGGGCGGTCCGCCTTCTTCCTCCTCCTCTCCTCCGCCTGGAGGAGGAGGAACTTCTTCGTGGCGAATTGGCCCGACGCCGAACTTGTATTCGGCAAAGAGAGTAGGATTAAGCGGAATCTTGTTCCAATCAGCAAGAGCCCAACGCGCTTCCACACTCACAGTCTCCGCACCGCCGCCACCATTGAATCGTTCCCACTTGGATTCCGCCGCGACCCCAAAACGATAAGGCAAACCCATCTCGATCTCTTGAGTGAAAAGATAATCAGGCGGCCCATGTCGGAAGCCGTATCCTTCGAAAACCTCGCCGAAAAAGAACGCCCATGGCGGCAAAACATAGGCTTGGGTTGTGTTTGAAAAACGGCTCCGGGAAAGACCGGGGGGCGCGCCATAAGCGCTAGGCACTTCCTCACCCTCAGCCGTTACGACTACGGCCTCCTGTTCCGTTGTCGACTGCGCGAGAATACGGTGAGTTCCAGTCGCGAACACTAAGGATGCGCTTGCAACGAGCGGGAAAAGCAACCTCGGCCCGCGGCAATTCGTCAAAAGGCGAGTTTTTCTCATAAGCGCCGCGCATCATTACAAAGTTGTAATAATTAGCAAGACAAATTTTGAGAAAAAACCGATCTCAAACTGTTGTTCTAGCCATTCGAGCTCACGCATCGACAGCAGAGACGGCGGTCGATTCCCACATCTGCGTCTGCCGCGCTTATCGAGTTGCGGCGAGTGACGCCGTCAGTAATTGAAAAACTGAAACAGAAACCGGCGAAGAGTATTGTTCGGTTGTTTGAGATTCGCCGGGTGCGCCGAAACCTTGCCTTGCTGGGCAGGAATCAGTACAACGAGGGAACTGTATTCGCGATTACGAAAGTCGAGGCAGGCTGAGGGGCATAGCTTTCGGGGTAGCCAGGTTCGCAACCGAAGCGAATGTCCATCACCGCTGCGTTTGTAGGCGTATTCGGAACAGTCCAATAAAAAAATTGGGTTTTCGGGTCCATCCACGGACTGATCCATATGGTGAATGTGCTTCCACCGTCCAATGACAGCCAAACTTCCGCCTCACATGCGCCGAGGTTTATGGGTGGAAGGACTGATCGCCATTCAACTTTGACTTTCTGCCCCGGGTGTAAAACCTGTCCAGGCATCGGCGAGATCAACCGGGCAGAATACGTACCGGCTGCGCTTGAAGTGTTGACGAATTGCGGAGCGATGGTAAGCGCCACCGCAAAGAACGTTAGAAACAACCGACGAGTTTTCATCTCTTGCTCCTCCCTTTGATTAGAAAGAGTTGCGTGCACAAACTGAATTTCGTCAAGTAACTTTGCGATTACATTTTTGTCATCCTGATTGGGATTCATGCGAAGCGCCCAGCTGCGGCGGTTTGTTCCTATATAAGCGGGAACGTGAGTTTGACAGTTGTGCCGCGACCGACCTGGCTCTGAATCGTGGCTGATCCGCCATGGAGGTCGACGATCGATTTCACCAGGGCGAGCCCGAGTCCGGCGCCGTCGGAAGTGCGAGACGCTTCAGCCCGGTAAAATCGATCGAAAACGTGCGGCAAATGTTCTGCAGCGATCCCGCTTCCATCGTCGCTGACCGTAACTTCAAAATTGCCGTTTTCTTTGGAGACGACCACGCGAATTGTACCGTGTACGGGAGTGAATCGCAGCGCATTATCGAGCAGATTTCCCACGGCGCGCTCAAACAAGCCGGGCTCGGCATACACTTGTCCGTCGCCGCTGCAGGTAATCGTGACATGATGATCGTCGGCGACGGTTTGATAGAACGCCGCAATTTTTTCGACTGCCATGCGCGCATCGAATCGTTTGCAGGCGATCGGTTCGCGCGCCGCATCTGCACGGGCGACAAAAAGCAAATTGTCTACAATCCTGGAGAGTCGTTCGCACTCCGCGACGGCGGATTCGATTGTTTCGCGATATTCGGCGGCCGTGCGGTCTCGCGTCAGAGCAACCTGTGCCTCGCCAAGCATGTTGGCGATAGGCGTTCGCAATTCGTGGGCGAGATCCGCGGAAAATTGTGAGAGGCGCGTAAAGGAATCGTCCAGCCGCTTGAGCATTTGATCGAAGGCCATGGCCAGCGGCTGAAGTTCGCGCGGCCAACCGGCAGAACCGGTACGCTCCTTCAATTGGTCCGGCCCAATGCGTTCGAGTGACTGCGTCATTTGTCGCAGAGGTTGCAACCCGCGACGTGTAACGATGATCGCAATTAACGCCGAAGCCAGAACTCCACCCGACAGAACGACAACGAACAAAACAGCAAAAGTCTTTTCGACTTGCTCGTCACTCGAGCGGTCCTGGGCCATCTGGAGCGTGTAGGTTTGGCCATCGGAATTTTCGTTGAAGGTAATCAAGGAAAACAGCTTTGCTGAAGTGCGATAATCGCTGCGATTACGGAGCGCCAGCGCCGGCTCTTGCGCCACCGGAAAAATCTGCATCGGAATTAATTGAGCCATCCCCGGCGTTTCGCCAACAGTCTCTTGTTGGGAGTTGAGTAGCCTGATCCAGTACGGCGTATGCTCAGTGGCTCGCTGGGCTGTCAAATCTTTTGCGAAGGCCTCGGCTCCGTTCTCCCGGAGATCCATCCTCAAGGCAAACATCTTATCTGCCAGAACCGCGTTGTCCTCGGCAAAGGCGTGGCGCACGACAATCGAGTAGAAAACCCCCAGCCCGCAGGCGAGCAAGAGCGTTGCCGCCAGCGTAAACAGGAGAATTAGCTGGAAGGCGATAGAATGCGACTTACCCCTCATCCTCTTGCCAATCTTCTCCTCGACGGTACTTCTCGAGTCTTGCAAAAAGGACATGGGCGGTCCTAATGAGCTTTGAGAGTGTAACCGACACCGCGGATTGTGTGAATGAGCTTGGTCTTGAACGGATCGTCCACTTTTGCACGCAACCGGCGAACCACCACGTCCACGACGTTGGTGTCAGTAGTAAATCCGACCTCCCAGACCTGCTCTGCAATTTCCGTGCGCGTCACGACCGAGTCCGTTGAGCGGACCAAATGGGCAAGCAGAAGAAACTCCTTTGGCGTAAGATTCAGTGGGATTCCGGAACGCGTTGCCTTGTGTCGCCGCATGTCGAGTTCCAAATCATCGATGCGCAAATGCTCTGGTGGCCGCTGTGGAACGCGTCGTAACACCGAGCGCACGCGCGCAAGCAATTCTGGAAACGCAAATGGCTTGACGAGATAATCGTCCGCGCCGAGCTCGAGTCCTTTTACCCGGTCGCGCACGCTATCGCGGGCCGTAAGAAAGAGGACCGGCGTGCGGACTTTATCACGGCGCAATTTCGCGACGACATCCCAGCCATCCTTGTGTGGCAACATGATGTCCACGATTAAGAGATCAAACTTGGTTGCGCGTGCCCGCTCCAAACCGGTTTCGCCGTCGCGCGCTACATCAACAGCAAAGCCGGCTTCGCGCAAGCCTTTCGACAGAAAGGCCGCGGTCTTGTTCTCGTCCTCGATCACCAGGATTCGCGCAGGGCCCATATCTCCTCTGCGATCCACCGGCTACGTGGCCGTCCGATCTTGAGAGGCCGGGACGGCGATCAGCAGCCCGGCAATGAGAAATGTGATGGCTGCGGAGAACAGGCAATAGCGGCAATAGGCATGCAGCAGGAACGCCTGCACGTACAGCAGCCACAGCGTCGCCAGAAACATCATCGTCACGATCAGAGCAAGGAGTTTTCTCGCGCGCGCGTAGCCGAATGCCGCAAATATGGCGAAAGTAAATGCGCTGAAGTACGCCAGGGCGCCCATCAGCGCCACCGGAATCCTGCCCACCTTGGCGTACGAGCTACCTAATACCCGAAAACAATCCGGTGATCCCCCACAGCTGAGTGTTTCCCCGGTTAGCGCCTGCACAGTCAGATAAGTCGCATCCGCCAGTCCCGCCACAGCAACAATGGCGACGGCTGTGTAAAGAATTGTGCGAAATCGCGACACGTTCATGATCGGAATGTTTCCAGTCGCGTGCAGTTTCGCACAGGACAACAGAAATTAGCTGCCATTCTTTGATTTTGCTTCCAGAGCCTCGTTTATCGCGGCGCGAACGCCTTCAGGGTTCTTCTCGTACGGCTCGATCGCGCGGTTATTGATGAACAGGGTTGGGGTGACCTTCACGCCCAGAGACTCAGCAAGCGCATGGTCTGAATCAATTCGTTCCCGGACTTTATCGCTGTCCATGTCCTTTTTGAATTGATCCACATCGAGACCGATTGCTCCAGCGTACGATTCGAACAATCCACGTGCGTTCGAAGCTTCGCTCCAGAGCGCCTGCTCCCGGTATAGCGTATCGTACATTTCCCAAAATTTACCCTGAAGTCCGGCAGCTTCGGCCGCCTGCGCGGCTTCTTGAGCGTGCTTGTGCGCGGGGAGCGGAAAATTCCGAAAAACGACCCGCAATCGCGAATCGTACTCTTTTAGCAACTCATGAACAAATGCGGCGAATTGCCCGCACGGCGGACACTGGAAATCGCCGAATTCCTCAAGCGTAACCGGAGCGTCAGGGTTGCCGCGAATGTGCGCCGAATCCGCGGCCGTTCCTGGCGGAATACTCTGACCTTCGGGGATATTCTTAACCTGCGGCAGCTTCGCGCGATAAAGAATCGTGCCGCTCCCAAACGTGACCAGAGCGACTCCAACCACAATGACAAACGGCAGGTAACGTTTCATGCGTGGGTCGAGCGGAGAATTTTCGAAGCGTGGATGGAAAGTCAAGGGCTGGGACAGAAGTTGTTGCGCCACTTGACACACTGAAGGCATTTCGGGGAAGTCCTCAAACCTTCAACGAGCCACCGCCTTGCCCGTCAGGCTTGCGGCGCGTACAATTGCGTGTGCGGTCGGAAACGTTGTGTGGTGTTTGCGCTTTTACCGTAATGGCTGTTTGCGTTTCCGTGGGTCAAACTCCTTCGGTGGCAGAATCTGGCATAAGCGGAGTAATTACGGTTAGTCCCGCCATGCCGGGCCCCAGCCGCGCCGATAGGGCGGACTCGGTGCCCCTGGCAAACGCCACCTTTGCGGTGGAAGACAAAAGCGGCGAAGTCACTTCGTTCACCACCGACGGACAGGGGCGCTTTCGAACGGTGGTGCCACCTGGACATTACAAAGTCTCGTTGAAAGGGAGGAAGTACAGCATTGGTCGCTTCGGCCCGTTCGAAGTCGACGTTGTCCCGGACAAGATGACAAAGGTTCAATGGGAATGCGACTCGGGAATTCGATAGATTCGTTAAATGTTTAAAGTACTCAGCATTCGCATTTGACGCCGCCTGCCTCAGGGCTTTCCTCGAGGATCTTGACCCAGCGATCGCAGAGTCGATTTAGGGTGCGGAATCATTGACTACGCACGCGTATGCGCTGTCCCCAAAAAACGCGCAGCCGGGATCTTTCAATCCCGGCTGCGCTGGAGAGCTATAAACTTATCTCCTATCGGTCAATGTTACGGCCGAGGCCTTGCCGTCGGGCGAGGTCTGGGCGTCGGGGTCTCCCGCGGCGCGACTGTAGCGGTTGCGGTCGCCGTCGCTGTCGCTGTAGCCGTTGGTGTAGCGCTAGCCGCTGCGGTAGCCGTGGCCGTAGCTGTAGCCGTAGCCGTGGGCGTAGCACTCGGGCTAGCTGTCGGCGTTGGCGATGGACTGCAACTTTGCAGGATGTAGCTTTGTCCTCCTGTCGCGGCACCGCCTGAGCCGTTGCAGAAGTACTGGTCAAAGGCGCTATTGCTCTGCTGCACGCCGGCTGTGGCGCTGCTGTTAGCCATGGCCACCGTGCCATAGACAACGTCAAAGCGACTTTGTCCTTCGTACACCCTCAGCTCGAAGTTGGCTTGCGAGGAGGAGCTGGCGAAATAGACAGCGCGAAACTCGATGTTGAAGATCCGATTCGGCGCAGTACCAGTGATCGATGTAAAGATACCACACGTCCCGCCGGGATAACTCGCGCAGCCTGTGTTCGCATCGGTGCGCAGATCGTCCCAATACGGGAAGATCGCGTAGCTATCGATCGACGTAGAAGGCAAGCACTCGTTGGTGAAGTTGGTCACCCCGCTCACAAATTGAGCATTGCCGTTGGACGACAGAGTGATGTTGTTAAAGGTCTGGTCGTACAGGCTGTAACTGAACGGCAATGGGATAGTTGTAACACCGTCGTCGACGTGGTTGCCGATATCCGTCGTGCCTGGAACGATGCTGCCCCCTATCTGCTGGATGTCGTAGTGATTTTGAGGCGGACAGCCGTCTACCGTGTACATCCCCGTGAAGGCTGCATTGCCATTGCATCCATTAGCAGTTATCGACCCGGCTCCGATGGTGGCCGTCAACGTGCCGCCGAAGTTCATGTGCAGATTGAACCGCACCGTCATATTTCCGTTCATCAAGCTGTGACCGGTCACACTGGGACCGCTATTGCCAGTCACCGTAAGGTCGCTGTCATCAACTGAGGCTGGATCGACGGCCTGGTTGAAGTTCACGTCAAAGGTGTAATCGCCCGGGGCTGGTGGCGTGAATGTGCCGCCGACAGGCGGGTTGGTCGTGGTGACCTGTAGAGGCATCAATGCGTAGCAGAACGAGCAATTGAATTCGAAGTTCCCCATGTTGTCCGAAACGCGATTAAATGAGTTGGCAGGAATATGCATCGTTTGCAGGCCCTGCATGGTCACGGGCGAACTGTTGAAGTGGAACGTGATGGTCGTGTTTCCATTGCTCAACATAAACGAGTTCGCCGGAGTTCCGTTCACGGTGAAATCAGTTGCCTGGACCGTTGCCGGATCTACCGCATCGCTCAGGTTAATCACGAAGTCCGTCGGCTGCGTATTGATGAGGCTGTTGCAGGCCGGGTCGCTGTTGGTCACGGCAAAGCCCACGAGCTCCCTGTCGGTAAAGGCATCCTGCTGGGATGCGCCGTTAATTGCCACGCGCCCGTCTGCCCATGAAGTGACGTGCTTGACGAGGATCGCCGAGCCGTAGTCGTAGTCGCCCACATAGGTCGGCTGAATACCTGGGTCGGGTTGCAGCGGCAACGGGCTGGCGACGTCCGAAAGCGTGTCATCAGCCAACCAGGTGGCTCCGTTGTCGTTGGATTTGCGCGAGTGCATCTGGTAGCAGGGGGTGCTCGGACTGGACGGCTGGCAACTGGCTGCTACCCGTGGGGTTTCGTCGTACCACGTGGCAAGGAGTGTGCCTGCGTTGCTGACCGAAAGGTTAGGCTGCCACTGCGCCTTGGTTGCATCGGTGTTGCTGTTCAGCTGGAATGGCGCGCTGAAGGTCACGCCACTGTCGGTTGACCGGATGTAATAGACGTTACCGGGGTCGCTGCCGTCCTTTTCGGCATAGACGAGGCTGACTACGTGGTTGTACGCGGCGGGTTCACCCCAGCCCATGTGTCGCCAGTAAGCCGGGCTGGAGTACATGGTGCAGAAGAAGCCTGACGACGAACGGCAAGGGCCGACGAAGGTGGGGCCGGTGTACGTGTTGGTAAAGGTGGCTCCGCCGTCAGTGGAGCGATACATCACGTTTCTACGGTTGGACCCGCAGCCGGAACTGCAGCCATTGCCGCTGTTTTCATCCATGCCGGCAACGTACACGTCTCCGGTAACGGGATCGCCAGTGATTTGAACGTCTCGAACGAAGACGGCCCCGGCAGGAATAGGCAGGTTCACCGGCGCGCTCCAAGTGGTACCGTTATCAGTCGAGCGCGTGACCGAAATGGGAGGCCCAGCATTATTGAAGTTGTTCCAAGAAACATACATCGTCCCAAAGAAGGGTGAGCTCGGATTGTTATCAGCCCAGCCAGACTCTCGGTCGGCAGAGCCCTCGTTGAAAACGCAAAAGTGGGTCCAGCTATTGGGATCCGACGGAGTGGTGGACTTGTACCCGCCGAGCCCCTGACCGCCGCACGCCGCATCGAGCCAGACTGTGAACCAAGTGCCGGTTGGCTTGTTGTACAAAATGACGGGATCGCCAAAGGTATTATCGAATGGACTTTGACCGCTAGCCTTCGTGAGGCGAGTGAAAGTGGTGCCACCGTCGGTGGAGCACGATGCGCCGGAGATGTTGATGGGGTTGGCGTTGCGACCACGTGAGTCGTTGTAGGCGACGCAGATCTCGTTGGGATTATCCGGGTTAGCCGTACTGAACGTCTCCGACTGGGTAATGTTTGGAGAGGTTTCCGTACCGGTGATCAGGTCAACATCCGCGGCGCCATACGCCAAGGGTGTCAACAATTTCTTGATGAAACGGCCGATGGGACCCAGGGTGGAAGTCGCAGGATTCGTAGCGCCAGGCACCTCGCCGCAGGCGATCATGATCGCGCCCGCCCGGAGGTTTTCCTGTTTGTCGATGCCCTTCTCGTGAATCGTAGAACAGTCAAATCCTACGGGAACGAGCGGGTCTTTGGAACTGGTGATAACTTTACCCTTTGTCATCGCCTGGATGACGCTGGCGGCAGTTGCGGATAGCACGCCGGAGCTCACCAGCGCCAGGAAGACGCCGGCCAGAACGATGCAAAGACCAATTATGACACGCAGATTGAAGAAGGCTGAACGTGAAGCGGATTTCTTTTTCATGAATGGTTATGATGTGGATGGATTTTCAGTGTGGAGCGTCGTTTGTAGCAGAACGGCCACTAACGCGTCAACACTTTTTCCTGTTTGTGTGTAGTTGCCCTAGGGGTGTATCGGATGTCAAAATTTTGGCAAGCCTTTTTTTGAGTTTTTTGCGGTTTCCGACGCTTACGAGCGGATTCGTCCTTCGAGGGAACGTTTCCCACCGAAGGGGGGAATGTCCTAATGCGGCATCCATTTCTCCTATTGGTAACAGTGATGTTACTATTCGGTCGTTTCTACGGGGAAGGAACTAAGCGCTATTCGCCGATTTTCCGTTCCATCTGTGTCCGGACGCTGCGACGCTTCAACCCTTTATCCTTGCGTTTGATCCGGCTCGTCTCAGCGATGAGCCTGCAGCAGATCACCGCGTGGCAGCACTACTCTCGCGGGCAGGCGGTTTACGGTCGTGGCGCTGGTGTTGGCCGTCCCCTCGGCGTTGGTACGGTTCGTGGCGTGGGCGTCGGCCTTGCGGTTGCAGTCGGCGTTGCCGTGGCGGTGGCAGTTGCGGTTGCTGTGGGTGTGAAAGTGGCAGTTGCGGTTGCTGTTGGCGTCGCGGTAGCAGTTGCCGTGGCCGTCGGGGTCGAAGTCGGTGTGAACATCGCGGTTGCGGTGGGAGTCGGCGTAAAAGTGGCCGTCGGTGTCGGCGTAAACGTAGCAGTCGCAATCGGGGTCGCTGTAGCTGTGGCGGTAGGTGTAAAAGTTGCCGTAGCTGTCGCTGTTGCGGTTGCGGTGGGAGTCGGTGTAAAAGTGGCCGTCGGTGTCGGCGTGAACGTAGCCGTGGGTGTGGCAGTTGGCGTGGGCGACGCGCAGCCTTGCAGGGTATAGCTTTGACCGCCGCTAGCCGCTCCGCCTGTGCCGTTACAGAAGTATTGAGTAAAATTACCGTCGTCCCTCTGCACGCCTGCCGTGGCCGATGTAGTGCCGCTGGCTACTGTACCGTAGACCACATCAAAGCGGGTTTGCCCCTCATAGAATCTCAGCTCGTAGTTGGCCATCAGCGTATTATTGGCAAAGTAGACGGCGCGCCATTCGATATTGAAAATCCGATTGGGTGCTGTGCCGGACACGGAGGTGTAGATGCCGCAGGTGCCGCCGGGATAACCGGCGCAACCCGTGTTAGCGTCCGTGCGCAGGTCATCCCAATACGGAAAGATACTGTAGCCGTGACTCGTCCATGGCAGGCAAACATTGGAAAACGCCGTATCCGTGGTCGTGAACTGGGCATTTCCGTTGGACGATACATTGATCCCGCTGAACGTCTGGTCATACAACATGTAATTGAACGGCAGGCTAACAAAGGTTGTGCCGTCATCTGTGTGATTGCCGGTGTCGGTTGTGCCCGGAACGATGCTGCCGCCTATCTGAGTGATTCCATACTGCGGGGTACAGACCGGCGTTGCCGTCGCAGTGGGAGTTGAACTTGGCGTAGGTGAAGCAGTGGGTGTAGGCGACGGAGTGCCCAACGCTGATGGCTCCTGATCAGTGAAGGCGTCCTGCTGGGACTGGCTACTGATGGTCACGCGTCCGTCGTCCCAAGAAGTGAAGTGCTTGGTGAGGATAGCAGAGCCGTAGTCGTAGTCCCCGGCATAGGTCGCTTGGACAGAGGTATCAGGTTGCCCCGGAAGAGGGCTGACAATGTCGGAGAACGTGTCGTCCGGCAGCCAGGTCGCGCCATTGTCAGTCGACTTGCGTGCCCACATTCTATAACAAGGAACGGCGGGGTTTCCTTTGCTACAGCTGGCGCTCTCGCGCGCGTCATACCACACGGCGAAGAGGGTACCAGCTGGGCTGACCGAAATATTGGGCTGCCACTGCGGACGCGTAGTTGCGTCGCTGTTCAACTTGAAAGGAGCGCTAAACGTGACCCCCATATCAGTTGAGCGGATGTAATAGACATCACCTGGATCGCTGCCAGTCCCATGCTGGGCATAAACCAGGTGAACGAAACCGTTGAAGGCGGCGGGCTCACCCCAGCCCTCGTGACGCCAGTAGCCCCCGCTGTCAGAGAACATACAAGCGAAATAGCCCACGGCAGTAACGCCCGGACCGGGAAAGCTGGGCCCGGTGTAGGCGTTGGTCCAGGTGCTGCCACCATCGGTTGACCTGTATATGAGGTTGTTGTCGTTATGGGGGAAGCCTCCCCCGCCTTCGTTCATGCCGGCGACATACACGTCACCTGTGGCAGGGTCGCCCGTGACCTGGACATTACGAATGAATGGGCTGCCGCTGTTTAGCTGGTGTGGCGTCCAAGTGCTCCCGTTGTCCGTAGAAACGGTTACAAAGCCGGCGCCTCCACCGACAGAGAAGTTGTTCCAGGTAACGTACATGTTCCCGTAGTGGGGAGAGGATGGATTGTTGTCGGCCCATCCAGACTCGCGATCGTCAGAGCTTCCAGTGTGAACGCAAGCACCTACTGACCAGGTGTTGCCGCCATCAGTGGATGTCCAGGCGCCGATGCCTTGTCCACCGCAGCCTGAAGCCAGAAAAATTGCGAAGAAAGTGCTGGTAGGTTTGTTATAGAGCGTCACAGGGTCTCCGAAGTTCGTCCCGTGGCCACTTGAGAACGGGTTTGGGTTGAGACGGGCAAAGGTGTTCCCGCCATCGCTCGAAATCGATGCGCCGGAGTAGTTGCTCGGGGCAGTTCTGGAGTCGTTATAGGTTACTACAATCTGGTTAGGGTTATCGGGGTTGGCCATCGTAAACGTCTCAGACTGGGTAACGTGCGCAAAGGTTTCAGTGCCCGTGACCAGGTCGACGTCCGTGGTCCCGTAGGCGAGAGGGATTGGTAGTAGTTTTTCAGCAAGCTTGGCGAAAGAATTGCCAGCGCCGGGCGAGCCGCCTTCCGCCTCGCCGCAAGCAATCATTATGGCTCCCGCTCGAAAGTTCTCCATCCTGTCGATGCCAAGGTCGTGGATTTGAGCGCAATCAAATCCCGGCGGGAGTAACCCGAGATTGATATCGGTGATAAAATTCTTCTTCTGTTGCGCGTGCACGGGGAGTATGCCAAAGGCGAGCAGCGCCGGAAAGCTGCCCACGGTAGCTGTGAGGAGCCCGAGTAAGACACGCAGGTTAAGCAGTAGCGAAAGAGGGGATGGGTTCTTTTTCATTGTTCAAGTACGGGTTGATGTGCGAAGCCATTCCTGGGTGGGGGAGGGCACTGTTGCTCGCGGTGAGTTCCAGGAATGGTTTGTTTCAGGAGAGGCCAAGGTGGAGAAACGCCGGTTTTTAAATGCCGGCCTGGATTTGGTCAAGCTTTTTGAAAGGCCAATCCGCGTTCACCGAATATTTCGGATGACCGATTACATGGATGACTTTCGCGCCACCGCGTCACCCGCGATTGCTTATCCGCCATCGCGAACGGCTTTGAACGTGCCGTGCTTGGATGGTCGGTCTCCCACTAATGGGGAAAGTTCCACTTCGCCTGTGATTAAATCCGCGGTTTCAAATTTTCCTTTGCAGGTCAATGTTCCCGCATCGCGTCCAACGTTGCCGATTGGAAATTCCACCGGACCTGAAAACGTTACTGACTTTCCTTCTCCCAACGCCCACTTTGCCTCCGAAGGTTTAGTTTCTCCCCAGGCTTTGGCGATCGGGTCTGTCAGCACGAAACTGCCTTTGCCGTCCGGTTGCGCATCGAAACGCAGTGAATGCTTATCACCTGCGGCGAAGCTAACCTCGACATTCCATTTGCCTGCCATATTTGGAGACTGCGCCTCCGCCAATCCGGCAAAACATAACTGCGTCATCAAGCACAGCGTAAACAGTCCTGCGCGCATGAAGAAAATAAGCACGAATGAGCGGCCATAAACACCAATAATTCATCTCGCCCACATTTTACCAATGCTCGCAGTGTAGCTGTTTTTGACGTAAATTCGGCAACTCTGTGAAAAGTGGGTGTATAAGCCGGGAACTGAAAGCAGCAGGAGCGATTTCGGGGCGAATGAGCGCCGGCGTCACCGTTCCCGGATACAGCAAAGCCGGCATCCGCAAGTCGAAAACGAGTCGCTGGCGCGCGGCGGCGTTGATTGCTCTCAATCTGTTTATGATTGCGCACATCATTCAATGGCGCATGACGGGCAAAACGGTTTCACCGATCGAGCCATCGGAGACGATGTACACCCTGCAACAGGGATTCGTTAACGCGGGGTTCATTTTTTTTAGCCTGGCAATTTTGGCGACGCTGATTCTGGGGCGTTTTGTTTGTGGCTGGGGTTGTCACATTGTCGCGCTGCAGGATTTCTGTGGATGGCTGCTAAAAAAGATGGGGCTTCACCCAAAGCCATTCCGATCTCGCCTGCTGGTCTATGTCCCCCTGATCGCCGCCCTATACATGTTCGTCTGGCCAACGGCTTATCGTTTGTTTTCTAACCCGGGACATGAACCCCTTGTTCCGAAATTCACCAATCACCTGGTGACGACAAATTTTTGGCTAACGTTCCCCTCGGTTGCAGTGGCCATCCCATTTCTGTTCATCTGCGGCTTCGTCACAGTGTATTTCCTGGGACAAAAAGGTTTTTGCACTTATGCCTGTCCCTACGGGGGTTTCTTCGGTCTTGCCGACAAGTTTTCGCCGGGAAAAATCCGCGTCACACCCGCGTGCAATCAGTGCGGTCACTGCACGGCCACCTGCACATCGAACGTTCTGGTGCACGCCGAAGTAAAACAGTACGGAATGGTAGTCGACCCGGGTTGCATGAAATGCATGGATTGCGTCAGCGTTTGTCCGAACGACGCGCTCTATTTCGGTTTCGGCAAACCAACGCTCGTCGCGCCAAAATCAAACGCGATCAAGAAAAGTTATTCGCTCACGTGGCCTGGAGAAATCGTCGGTGCACTGGTGTTTTTGGGAAGTTTCCTCGCCGTTCGCGGGGTTTACGCGTTGGTTCCGTTTCTCATGGCGCTCGGTTGCGCTGCCGTGACAACGTTTCTTACTCTAGAGTTATGGCGACTGATTCGAGCCAGAGAATTGTCCTTCTATCGTTTCAATCTGAAGTCTACCGGGAGAATTCACCGCGCGGGCTGGGCGTTTGTGATCTTCGCCTGCGCCTGGATAGGCTTGAACGCGCACTGCGGCTGGGTGCGTTACCATGAGTTTCTCGGGAACCTGGCGTTTCAGAGGATTCAATTAGCGGACGAACTGGCCCTGGCTCAAATCGATCCTTCTCGTTGGCTTAGTCCCGGTGACCGGGAGAACATCCGTCGAGGGAAAGAACATTATCTGGCTGCTTCCAAAACAGGGTTGTTCGTGAACAGCGAAGCGCTGCCGAAGCTGGCCTGGTTCGAATATCTCTCCGGTAACGCGGAACAGTCGGTACAAACACTTGGCAAGGCGGCAACTTATCAAAAAGAAGAGAGCAAAGCTTTGAGTCTTTACTATCGTGGCGCAATCCTCAATCGCCTGGGACGCTACGACGAAGCGCGAGCAAGTCTCGATCAAGCGTTAGCGGAAAGAGATGACTTGATCCTTGCACGGCAGGAAAAAGGTGAATCTTTGTGGCAACTCGGTCGCAGGGAGGAGGCCGTGTCGGTTTGGACCGACGCGCTGCGGCGTAACCCGCAGCTTGCGTTAACGACCAACGAACTCGCGGGCGCGGCCCGCGCGTCAGGCAAGCTCGAGGAAGCGGAGCGCTACGAAAAACAAGCCGACCATTTCACTCCGGACAACCCCCTTTATCATTGGGTACTTGGCCGCCGGCTCCAGGGTCTCGGCATGACTCAATTGGCTGAGAAACATTTCCAAAAAGCAGGGCAAGCTGGAGCGGACAAGTAACTCGATTGTCAAGATTGACGCGATACTGCAGAGTCTGAAGTCTACCCTGTTTTACCGCGTCATTGGCCTAGAGCGTGGGGTGGGCCTTGGCCTTGGCGTAGGATTAGCGCGGACCACTTCGAACTGCGTCATCATGCCGTCGTCCTCGTGCTCCACCATGTGGCAGTGGAGCATGTACATCCCAACGTGATCGGTAAACTTTAGTTTAAGCTCAAGGACCTCACCGGGTGCAAGATACCAGGTCTCTTTCAATGTTTCGTAAGGATAACATGCTCCTCCATCCCGACTGATGCACTGCTGCGAAACGTTATGGATGTGTACTGTGTGCGGCTGTCCCGTAGGGTTTCTGAAGATCCATTTCTCAGTCGTCCCGAGCACGGGCCTGGCATCCACACGATTTGGATCGAATCGTAGCCCATTGATAGTCCAGTGACCGCCCGCCTGGTTAAAGCTCCACTCTCGCGTCACAGTTGGCTCGCCGATATCTGGAAGCGGACGCAGCGTTGCCGGTATCACGCTGTCGTCAGTGACATGTTGAGTTACCCGGAACTCAAGCAGTTGCGTACCGGTCAGCGTATCAGCCAGATAAACGCTTTGTCCAAGTTTATCGGCAAAGTTAACAACTACGTCCAGGCGTTCTGCCGGCCCGATCCGCATCCCACTGCGTGTAACAGGCGCGGGGAGAAGACCACTTTCAGTGCCAATTTGGGTGAAAAGATCGCCACTGCTTAGTTCCAGAAAATAGGTACGGAAATTCGATCCATTCAGAATGCGGAAGCGGTACTTCCTGTCGCCCACCTCAAGATATGGCTGATAAACGCCATTAACGAGGAACTTGTCACCAGTTACGCCGTTACGATTGAACTGGTACGGGATCTGGTTATTCGCGTCGAATTGCCGGTCAGCGATTACCAAAGGCAAATCGAACTTCCCCGAGGGAAGCG
>JBLMXD010000199.1:0-10271 GCA_050257575.1 Alphaproteobacteria bacterium
ATCCTGGCCGGTTCGTGTCTGGAATTTACGTTGATCCGAAGAATCCAAATCACGCGTGGATCTCGTACTCAGGCTACAACTTCAACACGCCAGGAGAACCGGGTCACGTGTTTGAGGTCACGTACGACCCTGGAACACCTGATGCAACCTGGACGTCCCTTGATAATCCAGGTGGAATGGCATATCAGGATTTTCCTGCGACCGACATCGTTCGTGATTCGAACGGCGATCTCTACGTATCGAACGACTTCGGCGTGATGATACTGGCGAATGGCTCGACCGACTGGGCAACGGCCGGCACTGGGCTGCCCATGGTCGAGGTTGCAGGTCTGACAATCGTGCCAGGTTCGCGAGTCCTGTACGCCGCGACACACGGGCGCAGCGCCTGGAAGCTGACACTACCGTAAACCTGGGATAAATTTTGGGCGGGATAGTGAAAATCTATCCCGCCCATTTTTTTTGGTCATGTCGGCGTGTCTCAAATGCCTGATTTTCGCATGCGCATTTCTTGTGCTAGTCGGCAGCGCGCCGGTTAAGGCCGGGCCGCAGGGTTTTCTGGAAGGAAACTTGAAGATTTATTCGCCCAAAGAAGTGGAGCTAGCGGGTGAAACGCCGTCCAAGACGGCCCACAACTACGTCGAGTATCCACTGATCATCTTGAACGGCGACACAAGAAAACAGGTCGCGCAGGTAACAGCGGATGAGAATGGGCGTTATCGCGTCGCGCTCCCGCCGGGAGATTATGTTCTCGATGTCCAGGACCGCATGCGCCGGCACGTCCGCGCTGCCGCGCGACCATTCAAAGTAGTTACAAATCAGACCGTGCACGTGGACATGAACCTCGATACGGGCGTCCGCTAGTTTCAGTAACGCTCGCGAGCTGATCGCAACAGCACGGCGCGGCAGCGAGAGCCACCGACGATTGACGAAACAAGTTTTCGTGCGATTGATTGGCGCGGTAGATTCCCCTCGCTGGTCATTTCTCTTGCGAGGAACACTTATTCGCAACTTTCAGGTCTGAAATAACTCCGCATACTATGGCGGGACATAGCAAATGGTCGAAGGTCAAACGCTTTAAAGGCGCGATTGACGCGAAACGCGGCAAGATCTTCAGCAAATTATCCAAAGAAATTACCATCGCGGCAAAAGCCGGCGGTGGTGACCCGAACGGAAACCCCCGTTTGCGCAGCGCCATACTGGCTGCCCGGGCGCAGAGCATGCCCAATGATAATATCGAGCGCGCGGTCAAACGCGGTACTGGCGAGGGCAAAGATGGGGAACAACTCGAGGAGATCACTTACGAAGGTTACGCGCCCGGCGGCGTGGCAGTCATCGTCGAAGCTGCGACTGACAACAGAAACCGGACCGGAGCGGAGGTCCGGAGAATTTTCACCCAGAACAACGGCAACCTGGCTTCGAGTGGCAGCGTTTCGTATATGTTTCACAGGAAAGGCCAGATCACGGTCCCGCGCACGAGCATCGACGAGGATCGGTTGCTGGAAATTGCTCTGGAAGCCGGCGCAGAGGAGTTGACAACGGAGGAGGATCAATATGTTATTACTACTTCCCACGATCAGCTCTACGCCGCAGCTGAAGCGCTCAAAAATGCAGGCGTCGGTACCGATGGGCAAAAGTTTACGTTTATTCCCGATACTACAATCGCGGTCAGGGACGAGACCGTGGCGCGTCAGGTGCTGCGCTTGTGCGATGCACTCGAAGAGGACGACGACGTGCAAAACGTCTATTCAAATCTAGACATTCCGGACGAATTGCTGGCCAGGTTGCCGGCCTAAAAAAATACTGCTTACAGGAACGTATCAGGGCGCGGCCTCCCAATTACAGCGAACAATTCTCAGCTTATGAACGAAGAAAACGAAAACCAGTCTGCGCCGGTGGAAACTGAATCCGCCGCGCCAGAGCAACGCCACCATCGCCCGCGCCGTCGCTTCCCGCGAAGGCGTTACCGGGGAGATCGCTTCAGGCGCGGTAATTCCGAAGAATCGGCAAGCTCTTCTTCGACCAACGCCGATAACTCCGGCTCGGAAGTGGCCGTCGAGACTCTCGATCCCGCGGTGTCAGCTTCCCGTGAATCCACTGAGGGCGCCAGCGAAACGACTGAATTGGTTCAGAGCGAACCGGAGTTTGGCGAAGGAATCATTGAAATTTCCGGAAAAGGGTTCGGCTTCCTGCGCGATCCCAAACGCAATTTTGTGCAGACGCCGCAGGACATTTTTGTCACTCCTGAAATTGTCCGCCGGTTCGCTTTGCGCGACGGCATGTGGATCAACGGCGAAATCCGGCGCGGCAACCGTGGTCCCCAATTGACGAAGCTCCTTACCATCAATGGCGAGGAGCCTGGCAAATATCAGGGGCTAACGCCATTCGAGGAGTTGACGACGATCAATCCGAACAAGCGGATCAAGCTGGAAACAGTGTCGGACCGTTACACGACGCGAATCATGGATTTGATGACGCCGCTCGGCATGGGCCAGCGTGGCTTGATTGTCGCGCCCCCGCGCACCGGCAAAACAACGCTGTTACATCACATTGCCGACGCGGTTGCCAAAAATCATCCGGAGATGATCCTGATCATTCTCCTGGTAGATGAACGCCCGGAGGAAGTGACAGATTTTCGCCGCTCGCATCCTACGGCGGAACTGATGGCCAGCTCCAACGATGCCGATATCAAGAGTCACACCCGTATTTCGCAGTTGGCCATCGAGCGGGCAAAACGCCTGGTCGAAGCTGGCAAACACGTGTTTATCCTTCTCGACTCCATCACGCGAACCGCTCGCGCATTTAACAATGCAATGGGTGGCGGCGGCCGCACCATGAGTGGGGGCATTGATGCGCGTGCCATGGAAACTCCGCGGAAAATCTTCGCAGCTGCGCGGAATACCGAGGAAGCAGGTTCTCTAACAATCGTAGCTACGGCACTGATTGAAACCGGCAGTCGCATGGACGAACTGATCTTTCAGGAGTTCAAAGGCACCGGGAACATGGAAATGGTGCTCGACCGGAAAATTAGCGATCAGCGCATTTATCCGGCGCTCGACATATTTTTGTCTGGAACGCGCCGCGAAGAACTGCTGCTGCAGCCATGGGAACTGGAGAAGATCAATCTGATCCGGCGCGGTCTGGCGGGCCATAAACCGGAGGAAGCCATTCAGCGTCTCCTGATGTTCGTTAAAAAATTCCCGACCAACGCCGAGATGCTCAAGGGGATCCCGGGTTAAGGATTAAATGAAATCCCGTAACCCTTCGCTGTACGAAGGGAAAAGCTGGGCCGATTCACCGCGCTGAGGACGCGTCTCGGAGAGACGCGGTTACAGTTTTCTAACGTGCCGTTCGTAAACCGCGTGGATTGTCTCGCGAGCCTGACAGTAATCCAATCGAAACCTTTCGAGGTCGTTATAGCCTAACCGGATGGCCAGCTTGCGCTGTTCCTTCGCATCGTTTGGAAGGGTCGAGACAGCGTTGTTCTCGTAAGCCCGCAACACGGATTCACACCGGCGCAGGAAACGGTACGACTCCTCAAGCCGAATAGCGTCAGAATCGTTGATAAGTCCACTTCCGTGCAGCCTCTCTGATGCGCGTTGCCAGTTCGGCTCCCAAATATCTTCACGCATTTGCAATGCTTGAACGAGAAATTCCGCTTCAATGATTCCGCCGCGCCCGGTCTTCAAATCGAGAAAATCCGATCCGCTGCCCCGCTCACGGCGAATACGACCAAGCATGCTATCAATTTTTATTAAAAGCTCAGGGTCCTTGCCCGCTCGGCGCCAGACGGACTTTGCAATTTCCATAAATTGATCTTTCGACGGTCCACTGATCGCGCGTGCGCGGGTGAGCGCCTGCATCTCCCATAATTGCGCCCGGTTCAGGTAGTACGACTGGAACGCCTCAATAGAAGAAACCAACGGTCCGTTTTCTCCTTCAGGACGCAGCCTTGTGTCGAGGGGCCAAATACTTCCCTCGACAGTTCGCTGCGCCATGGCAGTGATGAGCTTCTGCGCCGTACGATTGTCTTCGCCCACGAATAGGACGTCCAGGTCTGCGCCATAGCTGATGCCGCGTCCGCCAAATTTTCCCAGCGCGATAATAGTCAATCCCTGATCTCCCAAAAGCCTGGCTGCGAAAACAAGACAAGCTTCAGCCAAATCGGAAAGTTCCGCGAGAACGGCAACTGGGCTGGCAAGTCCCATGATGTCGCGAACCATGATGCGCAGCAATTGTCGCTGCCGGTACGCGCGGATCGGATCGAGATTATTTGCATCTGCCCCTAACGACTCTAAGCGGCGCAGGTTTTCCGCCACCGGCCGCGGTTCATCAAACATCGGATCCCTGGTGGTGTCCTCCAGAAGTTGCGGACGGCGAATAAGAACCTCACCAGCAAACCGGCTGGCATCAAACATCTTCACCAGCAACTCAAGCAACTTCGGATTTGTGACCAGCAGTTCGAAAAGCAAACTGCGCAGGCCGTAAGCTTCCACGAACCTGAGAAATTGGTTCAGAGTCGCATCTGGGTCCGCAACCTGCCCCATTCGGTCCAGCAAGATAGGCTGGAGCTTTTGGAAGATCTGGCGCGTTCGAGGTGCGACATGAAAACTCGTCGCGCCTCGTTCCAGATCTCTCAGCGCTTTTTCTGCCCGGTTAGGATCGGTGAAAATCCCCAGATTGGATTTGGCGGGTTTCGCCGGCGTTTTAGAAACGAGTCTCTGAAAAATCGGGCGGACCAATCGCATCCGGGTTTTCACTGCCGCAGTAAAATCGCTACTGGAAGAAAACCGAAGACTTCGTGCGAGGCGGAGCAGTGATTCCGGCTCTTCCGGAACGGTGTGGGTCTGTTGTTCCGCTTCGATTTGCAGCCTGTGTTCAACCCGACGCAGGAATCGATAGGCATTGTCCAGTGTCAGGACTTCCTCGTGTGGCAGAAGGTCCAGCTGTCGCAATGCATAGAGTGACTTGAGCATGTTCACTTCCTGCAGAAACGGATGACGCGCGCCATGGATTAGCTGCAGGGTTTGCACGATGAATTCGATCTCGCGAATGCCGCCGCGCCCAAGTTTCACATCGCGTTCCACTTTTTCCGTTCCGACCACGTCGCGTTCGATACGAAGTTTGATACTCGCAATTTCCTCGAGCAGATCGGGCGTGGCGCTTCTTGGGTAAATGAATGGCTGATGTACTCTGGAGAAATCGTACGCCACCTCGCGGCTGCCGGCGATCCCACGAGCCTTGATGAGTGCAATCCGTTCCCACGTTTCGCCGAATCCGGCATAATAGTTTTCCATGCTTTCGAGGGAACGAGCCAGTGGTCCCGCAGAGCCTTCCGGGCGCAGGCGCAGGTCCACTCGAAAAAGCGAGCCGGCAGGATCAGGAGTCGAAAACGTTTCGAGGATCTTGTTTCCCAGGCGATTGAAAAATTCGTGATACGAAATATGGGGCGTGAGCTGGCCTTCCTCACTGTAGACAAACAGAAGGTCAACGTCTGAGCTGTGATTCAGTTCGCCTCCACCAAGTTTGCCCAGGGCAAGAATGGCGAACTCGGCGTTCGGCGAGCCGTACCGTTGCCGAAGTTCGCGGTCCCAATATTCAAACACGCGCCGGATGCAAATCTCCGCGATGTGCGAGAGTTCGCCGGTCGTTTCCTCCAGCGGCGCGACTCCAGCCAGTTCGCGTAGGGCAACACGCGTCATCTCACGCCCTTTCCAAAACCGCAGTACAGCGAAATTCTGATTTGCATTAGGATCCCATGCCAGAGCCCGCAATCCGGCGAGCATTTCTACCGGTCCACGGGAGGCAAGGCACACGTCTGGCTGGCAAAGCCACAACAGCGTCTCAGGATTCCGGGCTAACCGGGTCGAGCAAATGCTTGAGACTGCCAGAAGATGAAGCAGCGCGGCTTCCCCGAGCGGAAATTGTTCGACAACATCCCGGAGAGGCGCTGCGGTTTGCGGCCAGTTTTCTTCGAGCTGAATCAGCGCGGTTTCAACCTGTGGCGGATTGAGCGACTCAGCCGCTTTCGCCCGAACCCAGGAGTTACCCCGCTCCATTTGTCAGAACATGATGCCGATTCTTCCGGAAGACCAGTCGTGGCAGCGGGACTTCCCGCGATTTTTCAGGTTGAAGTTGAGGTGCCCCGCGATTCGTCACGACGCAGGAGGTGCCAGCACGCGAAGGGCTTTTTCGTGCATTTGAAATTCAACCGGGCAGTTGCCAGCCAGTTCACCGTCAAGTTCAACCGGAACATCCTGCTTGCTGGTTATTCGCAGGCGGCGAGCCTGAAAATATTCAATTTCCGGAACTCGGATGTCAGAACTAAACACGACGTCATGCAGGTATTTGATTATTTCGAGATAGCCGAGTCGCTTGAACACAACGATATCAAGCAAACCATCGTCGATGACGGCCTGCTTGAAAAACGGGAAAGGTCCCCCGTAAAGACGCCCGTTTCCGATTAGGACAAACGACCCTTCACGTGTGGACGCGTTCTCCGATTCAATAAAAAGGTTCGGTGGCTGCCGCGCGGCAATTTGTGCTGCGGAGATTAGATAACTGAGTGGGCCAAGGCTACGCTTGAACGCAAGACTGGTTTCCTTCACGGCTTGCGCATCGAGGCCAACGCCGCCGAGTTGGACGAAATATTTCCTATTAGCGCTTGGTAGATCGACAAAGCGCGTGTTTCCAGCCGCGATAACATCCCAGCAAAGTTGAAGGTCATTCGATGGCAGACCGAGCTCCATTGCAAAAACATTAACTGTGCCGAGGGGGAGTATGCCCAGGGCAACCCCGCTGCCGCCGATTCCGTTCGCCACTTGGTGCACGGTTCCGTCGCCGCCCGCTGCAACGATGCATCTGCAACCGTCTTCGACCGCCTGTCTCGTGAGAGCTTCTGCTTCACCGGGGTGCGAGGTAACGCGAACGGGCCAGGCGCCGACGACGGAATTGACGCGGTCCTGCCAGTCTCGAACTGCATCGAGACCCCCTGCTCTCGGGTTGAGAATTACAACTGTGTCAGTCACGTCAAAAGACAGTCGAAGCCTTTGGTGTTTCCTTCAAACTGCGGCTGCGTAACATTTCAGGGTGCAGAAGTTGCTCCGGCTGATACTTCTTATCCTGGGGGCATTGATTGCGCTTGTCGCGGTTCTCTTGGTTGGCGTGAACCTGTATGTGCAATCGCAAGGCGCACAAGCAAAGATTCAGCACGAATTGAGTCGGAGCCTCGGTGTTCCGCTTAACATTCGCAGTATGAGTGTTACTCCGTGGGGTGGGCTCGAACTGAGCGGCATCACGATTCCGCAGACCTCCTCGGTTGGCCCAAAACATTTTCTTGAGGCAAAAACCTTCCAGCTTCGAGTTCGTTTCCTCTCGCTTTTTTCGCGACGGCTCGTGATTAAAGAAGTGTCGCTCGTCAAACCAAGAGTTGTCTGGCCGCAAGACGCCGAGGGAAAATGGCGTTTGCCGGGTGCGCAAAAGGCGCGACCACACGCTGTTCCTAAAGAGCAGGCAGCGGCAATCTCGCAGCCGGAACCCGGAGGGGACTTTGTTCAAACGCAGCCATCTTCTCCAGTAAAGCTGGCAGCGAGTTCGACATCATCGCCCAAAGAAAGTGATAAGCGGGAGCCGCGAGGTCGGGAGCCGAGGCTGACCGTCGCTCCGGAAGTTCGACGGGTCAGGGTTAAAGACGGCGATTTCACATTTCTCGATCACACCGGCAGGCTCATCGCGAGTTTCACAGGAGTAGATTTTCGAACCAAGATCCGCAGTGCGACGGCCCTTCACGGAGACGCAAAAGTGACCAGAATTTCATTGCGGGACCGTTTCTTTCTCGACCAACTGCGTTCACCGCTCCGCTACGAACCCGACGTGCTTGAGCTTTCCAAAATCTCCGCACGCGTCGCAGACGGCGAAGTCGACGGTTATTTTGCCATTCAGACAGAGGCAGAAGATTCGCCGTTCACCACGCGCGTAAACTTTCATGACGTACTGGCGGACCAGATCGTCGCAAATGCCGGTGGTCCAAAGGGAATGGTCAGGGGCAAGTTGGAAGGAAGTTTTCAGGCGTCCGGAAAGACAGGAGAGCCGGACGCGCTAGTCGGGAAAGGTGAGATTTCCCTTCGCGACGGGCGAGTCCAACAATACAGATTGCTAGTGTTGCTCGGGCAGATTCTCCAGATCGAAGAACTCCAGGAGCTGCACCTCGAGCAAGCAGACGCAAAATACCATTTAAGACCGGGGGTGGTTACCATTGACGAACTCGTCCTGCGTTCACCGAACGTTCGGCTCACGGCCTCGGGCACGGTGGCCTTTGATGGTACGCTCCAACTCAATTCGCAACTGGCCATCAATGACAGGATTCGTGGTCAGCTTTTCAAAGCAATTCGCGACAATTTTCACCCCATCGATGAACCAGGTTATTCTGCTATCGAGTTTCAGGTGAGCGGCACTGTTGACAGACCCAGTACAAATCTCGTTGAGCAATTGGTAGGCCGGGACATCAGCAGCATGCTCAACAGTTTTTTTGGTGGAAAAAAAGGCCGGCCCAAAAAGAAGAAAAAGGCCATTGAGAAGATGATAGCTACGCCCTCGCCTTCTCCGGAAACTCCGCTCCCTGAAGTTTCGGCAACCCCGAGTCCAGATCCGTCGCCATGAGAGTGATCGCCGGCAGTGCCGGCGGGGTTCGCCTCGCAACTCCAACGCGGGGCGTGCGCCCGACAATGGACCGGGTTAAGGCCGCTATTTTTTCCAGCCTCGGGGACGCAATCATCGACGCGCGAGTGCTCGATCTTTTCGCCGGAACTGGCGCGCTTGGCATCGAAGCACTTAGCCGCGGCGCAGCCTCAGTCGTGTTCGTTGAGAATGACCGCCAATCAGTGGCACTAATCGAGAAAAATCTTGCCAAGACAAAATTGAAAGGGCGGATCAGAAACCAGGACGTTTACGATTTTCTTCAGCAAGCGTCCAACATAGACAGGTTTCATATCATCTTTGCCGACCCTCCGTACGAAGAAAAGAAGCACGGCGAAAGTCATACCGAGAAGCTCTTGAACAATAAGAATGTGCCCCAACTGCTGGAGGCGCGCGGCATTTTCGTTTTCGAAAAGCGACCGGGCGAAGCTGTCCCTGAAAGGCAACTCTGGCGCGTCATTCGGCAAAAAACTTACGGCGCCACCGAAGTCCTCTTTCTGAGCCACGCCGAAATCGGATGTGCGCAATCCGCGATCGCATGATCCGTTTCATTTACAACCTCTTTTGGCCGATCGGGCTCTTGCTCTTTTTGCCGGGTTATCTGGCTAAGATGGTTCGCCGTGGCGGGTACCGCGAAAAATTCTGGCAACGTATGGGAATTTACGATCGTCAGGTGCGCGACAAGTTTTCTGGCAAAAAATCAACCTGGCTGCATGCCGTGAGCGTTGGCGAAGTGAACATTGCGCTGAAGACGGCGAATGCGTTGCGAGCTCTCGAACCGGATCTGCATTGCGCGTTGACGACGACCACCACAACTGGATTCGCCCTGGCGCGCAAGAAGGCGCCGTCCTGGATCGAGGTCATGTATACGCCGCTCGATTATTGGCCGATCATGCGCCGCGCATTTTCTGTGATTCGGCCGGCGCGGATCGTTTTGGTTGAAGCGGAGATTTGGCCCAATCTTGCTGCCGCAGCGCACGCCCGCGGTATCCCGCTTGCGCTGGTCAACGCAAGATTATCTCCTCGCTCGGAGCGACGTTATCGCCGTTTTAGGTTTTTTATCGCGTCAACGTTTCGGCTGCTTGATCTTGTGTGCGTACCAGAACAGCAAGATGTCCAGCGATGGACTGCGCTCGGAATCCCGCGGGACCGAATCCGTGTCACCGGCAGCATCAAATTCGATACTGCCGTTGAGGAGCAAGGCCAATCTTTAGCCCGGTCCGTGCAGGATCTCTGGCCTTCCGTGAACGCGGAATCTCTCATCCTCTTCGGCGGCAGCACCCATCGTGGCGAAGAAGAAATTTTGGCCAGAGTTTTTCTGCAGGTGCGTCAGGAATTCCCGGCGTTACGCCTGTTCATTGCGCCGCGTCACGTCGAGCGGCTGCAGGAAATCCGCGCGACATTGAATGCTTTTTCATTCCGTGTCGACCTGGTCAGTGAAGCGATTGCCCACGGCACAAGTGATGCGGATTGCCTGCTCCTCAATACGACCGGCGAACTTCAACGCTGGTACGGCATTGCGACCGTGGTATTCGTGGGAAAGAGCCTCACCGCACGCGGTGGACAAAATCCAGTAGAAC
>JBLMXD010000200.1:0-5158 GCA_050257575.1 Alphaproteobacteria bacterium
GCAGGAGCGGGTGATCCGGCCGGTGACGCACCCTGCGCTGCCGCAGCAGGAGACGGGGCAGCTGCCGGCGAGCCTCCGACTGATCTGATTCCTTTCAATGGATGGGATTGATTGAGCGCCATCAAATAGGCGACGAGACATTTTGCATCGTAACTGGGAACAACTTCCCATCCTTCAGGTGGCGCGTCGGAACCTGCGAGTTGCAACGCATCTGCCGAACGTTCTCCGGTAATGCGTCGCTTTTCGTAAAGGAACCGGTACGCCGGCATGTTCGAATCGAAATTAATGCTGCGGGGCGAATATAGATGCACGTGATGCCAGGCCGCAGAATACATTGGTGGAAAGCCCTCTGTCTGGATCGGCCACGGCGCGCCTGGAGTCTGCGTCATTGGTGCCACCGGACTGCTTCCACTCGGAGGCGAGTTCGCGATTTGTCCGGGTGAAGGCGAAGCAACACCTGTTCGTTGCCCCAGCGGCGGTGATACATTGCTCGCGGGTGACCCTGGAGGCGAGCTCCCGGGAGCGGAAGTACCTGGCCCTGTCCCAAGTGAACCCCCGGGTGAAGGCGACGTTGCTTGCGCCGGCGAACTAGAGACCGCCGCCCCTTGCGCCGCAGGTGCGCCAGCAGGTGCTGCGGCTCCGACTGGCGAGGGAGATTCCTTCGGCGCAGGTGCTCGGGAGCCAATGTTTGCGAGGTCCTGGCCCATGCGCATTTTTCCAAGAAATACCGGACGATCGAAAATGTAATCGGTCGGCGCGCTGCGGCGATTTCCCCAGCCTCGTTCTATATCGTTTGCAGCATAATCAGCGCGTACCTGCTCGCTATGGCAATAAACACATCCATTAGCCGCGTAAACCCGGGCGCCACGCTCAAACATCCCCGATTGTGGCTGCGGATAAATGTCTGTTCCCTCTTCATCGGACTCGGGATTGAGGTGTCCGATTTGCCAGTTCGGAATGACGGTGAGCCCTATCCACGAAAAGGCGAACGTGCCGAAAATTCCGAGCAAGAGAGGGGTGAGACCTTTCATCAATGACCTCCCGATGGTTCGGCGTCAACCGGGTTGAGGAAAGTAGGGGCAGTTGAGGTGCGCCCCAATCCCAAAAGCATCAGACCAAAGTGATACGCGAAAATGAAATGCGACGCAGTCAGCAAAATTCCCGCAAGACTGCGTCCGCGAAGATAGGGCAACACTGTCTCGATGCTCTCGCTGAAGGGCAGTGCGGGGTTTTGCATGTCGGCACCTTGCAGAAATCCGCCGGCGAGCAGCATCAGGGTCATCAATCCAATGCCGTAAGCCGACGCCCAGAAATGCAGTTTAATCAGCGAGGCATAACGCCATTCACGGCCAACGAGTCGCGGGACGATGTAGTACATCGCACCGAAAATCACCATGGTGAAAAATGCATAAAGACCAAGATGCGAATAGGCGATGCTGGCCTGAGTAAAATTGACGTATCTCGCGACGGACCGCAGCGAGATCAACACACCCACCATGCTGAAGACCGTGTATGACATCGCGCCGAATATGGTGAAGCGCAGGGTCGGGCTGTAGCGCAGCAGGGGGAAATATCCCTGCATGGTCATGTGATGATTCAGCCCAACCGTTGCGACAGGAATCATTGTCAAAATAGTCGCGGCAATGCTCGCGGTGATCATCCATGCGGGAAACGGGCCATCGACCAGTCGTGTCATTCCCGTCCAACTCGAGAAGAGCGCATAACTCCAAAAACCGATTGTTGCCAAATGATAACTGTACACTGGACGGCCGATGACCTTGGGAATCATGTAATACGCAGTGCCGAGAGCGATGGCGCCAAACCAGAGAAACAGAAGGTTATTGGCGTACCACCAGCCTACTGCAGCTTGCAAAACGCCCTGCACAGGGACGACGAAAAGCATTAATTGTCCGGCGGCATACAGCCACGGGAACCAGAGGAACGCTCCGAGCAAGTACCACTGGCTAATATAGATCTGATCTCCACGCCGATGGCGAAACATCAGCACCGCCCACGAAGCCATGAGCGTGTAAGCGATGAATAGAATCACGGAGACATAACGCGGAAACTCGAGCCATTGAAACCCGGTGCTATCGCCGAGCAAAATCGCACCTACGCCTATTAATACGCCAACGTTCCAGAACGCAGCACCCGCGACAAGCAACAGAGGAAATCGCAAAGCCGTTCGGCACAGTCGCGCCATTAACCATACGGCGGTACCCATCCCGGCCATTGACGCCCAACCATAAACCAAAACGTTCATGTGAGCCGGGCGTAACCGGCCCCACGTGAGAAAACTCACGTTCCCAAGAAGGTCCGGTGAGTGCAGTTTGAACGACACTATTCCCGCCAGAAGGGTCCCCAGAATCAACCATGCGACCGCCGAGGTATAAAACATCAGCACCGGCAAACGTGTTGACGCATCGATGTAGGCGCGCTCCAACTGCTCGGTGTCACCCGCAGCAGCGGAAACGGCTGGTTCTTTCAATGGAATTCCGATGGCATTCATGGCGCGGGTGACGAGGACGCAGTTGGTGAATGTTGGGCCGCCGGAGGCGGCGAGATAGCGGCAGCGGGCAGCGGGCTGGAGGCCCCAATTCCCTGCGGCGAAGCAGGCGCGCTGGCCTGTGGCGAAGGTTGCACAGTGCTCGAAGTGGGCGACCCAGCCGGTGCGGACGAAGGAGGGGCGGAACCCACTGCAGCCGCAGGCGACGCTTGCGCCGGAGGTGGCGTGGCGATTGGGCCGGCAGGTGCTGGCGTTCTTTGTGCCAGATCAGCAACAGTTAGTTCCATTGCGCGATCGATTGGGATCCGGGCGACGCCCTTGGCCTTATCGACCCAGGCATATGTGGTTAACTGCTTCTGGTTTTCTTCGTTCAAGGCTTTCAGTCTTTCCATGCGCTTTTTCGCACGTGCTTCTTCGTAGTCACTTCCGCGTGGCGATGGCCCAATTACGGCAAGCACGATGAGACCGAACAAAATGAAAAGACAAACGATACCCAGCCACGTGGAAAATGGCGTCGGTGAGTAGGCAATTTTGCGAACTGATTCGGAGTCGGCCATGTCAGTTGACGGTTGTGAGTGATTCGACCAGGCGCGGGTCCCGGACCGGAAACAGCGAAGTCCTTGAAACAACTCGCAGGTAAACGAAACCGAGCGTTGTGCCGACAGCGACCAGACAAAGCAAATCCCAGATGCTTACATGCACGCCTGTTCCATGCAGGGCCGGTAGAACGATCAAATACATGTCGAGCATTTGCATGAGGACAATCCAGCCAGCCACAATGCAAAGCCGATGTGGTTGCTTCTTGATCGAACGCAGCAGCAGGATTGCGAAGGTAAGGAAGAAGCGACCGATCACCAGAAGCATGGTCAGCGCCCACCACGATTGCGTATTTCGAGTAAGAAAATATTGCGTTTCCTCCGGGATGTTTGCGTACCAGATCAGCATGTACTGGCCGAAACCGATGTAGGCCCAGAACACCGTGAAGGCGAACATCCACTTCCCCATGATGTGGTAATGCTCAAGGGTAACTACGCCCTTCATATAGCCCGC
Source organism: Alphaproteobacteria bacterium (assembly GCA_050257575.1). Classification (GTDB taxonomy): domain Bacteria; phylum Verrucomicrobiota; class Verrucomicrobiia; order Chthoniobacterales; family UBA10450; genus Udaeobacter. The sequence continues at coordinate 3,557 of JBLMXD010000200.1, forward strand.
TTGCCGCAAAGCGGTGATCACCAGGACAAGAAGCGACATCGAGCTGCCTGCGGCCCCGGCGAAAATGTAGACACCGAACATGGTTGAGTACCACCGGTAGTTCAGGCTCATTAGCCAATCGATTCCGCCGAACGTCAGACAGAGAGCAAAAAACGGCAGACTCACAAACGAGACGCGCCGCATCCAGATTGTGAATAACGGATTGCCATCCTTGTCCTGGCGAACGGAAAAACGGCGCAACAATTGCGAAGCGACCAGGAAGAAACAAAAAAACACGATCGCGCGGACAAGAAACCAATGAAAATTGAGATACGCACGCTTCGAATCCAGCGTCGCCTCATGCCCGGGCGGAATGTCCATCCACGAATACAGATGATGGCGCAGCAACAAAATCGGAACAAAAAGGAGCGCCATTACCCCTAGCAACACAGCAATGTTTTCCAATTGACGCCGCACCACGACCGACCAATCGGCGTCAGTCGCGTGGTGGACAATCGTCCAGAAAAAACAGCCGGCGCAAAGCGTAAAGAAAAACGCAAATGCAAAAAGCCAGGAGTAACTGAATTGGTGCGGGTTCACGACCGCTCCAACCACGCAAAGCGCCAGCGTGACAACGGCAATTGCGCCGAGAAGAAATGAAAGCCCTGTAAATCGACGGCTGTCGAAATACTCGCCTTCTGGCATGGGTGCTGTATTCAGACGCTCGCTCATTTTCCTGTGGTGGGTGGCGGTGACGCCGGTTTCTCCATTTCAGCGCGACGATCTTCCGGCACATCCGCGACCGTCGCGTGCTGGCTGCGTTGCAAGGCGCGCAGATAAGCAATAATGGCCCAGCGATCAGCGACGACGACGTTCGGCCCATACGGCATCATGGTGTTCTTACCATTCGTAATCGTGTTGAAGATCTCGCCGTCAGACATTTTGCGGATGCGGTCATCCTGAAGCGAAACCACTGTCGCGAGCCCGTATTGTTTAGTGATTCCATTGCCCTCAGCCGCGGCGCCGTGACACATAACGCATGTAATGTTGAAACGCTGTTGGCCGCGTTCCATCAACTCTCGCGTGACCGGCAACGGAATACCGCTTCCCCAGTGGTCCCCCATCTTGCCGGTATTGAAGTAGTCTGTCCCGGAACTGAAGGCCACCCTCATATGCGCTTCCTCAGGCGCATCCTCACCCGTGCCTGCCGGCGTCGAATCCGCGTTTGCTCGCGGCATTTCGTAACCAACCGGAACCGTACCAGCCACGGGCAAACGCGGTCCTCGTCCGTCGGCAAAGAAATTCAGGGGCGCCTGCGCGCGTACTTTCACCTGACGCACCATGTCCGGGAAAAGCTCAAACGGCGGTTTGGTGCCTGTTTGTCCGCGGAATCCAAGCACCGCGAGCATCCCGATTGTGCACAAAATAAAAATCACAAGAAATCCACGCAGCATATGGGTTATTCCTCGTGAACTACGGTGATGTGTTGGCCGCCCGTTTGGGCCAGGAGGTCGTAAACACTGTTTTCTGCAAAGCGCGGATCGCGTGCTTCGATCGCCAGGAAAAATCCGTCGTTGGTCACGCGGCTAAAACGGTCCCAATTGAACATGGGATGATTCCAGC
>JBLMXD010000201.1:0-2962 GCA_050257575.1 Alphaproteobacteria bacterium
TGACCTTGAAAAAATTCATGCCCGTTGCGAAACGCTGGTGAACGAGATCGGCGGCGCAACCGTGCCGCTGCACAAGTGGGAGAATATTATTCCGCCTTCGCCGACTCCCAGCCCGACACCGCCTCCTTCGCCGTCACCGAACGGGACAGCGTTTCCTTCGACGAGCGCTGCGGAGGCGGCAACGCCTTCTGCGTCGCCGGCAGCGACATTTGCGTTTCCCCTTACCAGCCCCCCACCAAGCGCGTCGGCTGCTTCAAGCGCTACTCCGGTAGGTTCGCCTGCAGCAACGCGAACTGCGCGCAGGAAGCGCAAGCCGTGAATCCCGTTGAGCCGATTTCCCAGGCGCGTGGCTACGATGAAAGCCTGCGTCTCATGCACATACTGATGGAATATCGTCACAAGCCGATTCATTCCGCACTCTCAAAAGTCCGCGACAAATATTCCATGCTCCATCTGGACGTGCTCATTCTCGTCTATCACTTCGCCAGGGTTTGCTCCGGCGCGATCCTCGAGATTGGAGCGTTCGTCGGCGGGGCAACGATTGCCGCAGCATTCGGCGTCCGTGATCTGGGGAAGCAAAAGAAGCTACTTACCATCGAACCCGGTGGAAGTGTGAAGCACAAACGGCTGGGCACCCGTAACATCTTGCGCGATTTGGAAAGGAATCTGACCCGGGAAGATGTAGCGGGTCGGGTCACTTTGATAAAGGGTCAGTCGTTCAAGCCCGAAACGATTCCCGCAGTGCATCAGGCGCTTGGTTCGGAGGAAATCGGCCTGTTGATCCTCGACGCCGATGCAGCGAAACGCCGCGACATCGATTGCTACCGCGACAGATTCGCCCGCGGATGTTGGATGGTGATCGACGACATTTACGGCGTTGACGCCAATGAGAAGATTACGCCCAGTCGCGCCGATGTAGACGCACTTGTTGCTGAAGGTTTATTGGAGCCACTCGGGTTTTACGGCTGGAGCACGTGGGTGGGGCGTTGGCGCGGCACTGCCCCGCGAGTCACCGGTTAGAAGGTTAGATGGCTACAGGAGGAATGTTCAGCAGCTTTGTAACTCTTTAGCTCTTCACTTTGTCACACTTCTTCCGGCCCTACCATGAGATGGATAACTCCATTGGGTGCTGAAATGAAGAAGCCGTTAAAATCTTCGCGCAATTGCTCGACTTCGTCGCGCCGGGGGACGCCGTGGACATTCAAAAATGACACGGCGGCTTCCGTATCATTGGTCTCCAACTCCAGCCAAATGTCGGGATGACTCAGGTTCGGCACGTTGTCGATCCACAGCCGGTTCGGGCCGAACTGAAAAATGCAGCCATCCTTTTCCTCTTCGATCAGAGGCAACCCCAGTGTGTCGCGATAAAAGGCGACGGTCTGCGGATAGGTGTGGCTTGGACACTTGATCGCGATGTTCGCGCCGCCTGAAAACCGGGGCCCTTCCAGTTTGGCAACCACTGGGCGTCACTCCCCGCCGGTTCCGCCCGGCTCAGTCATCTTGATCGGGTCGAGTGCGCGCTCAAGTTCGTCCTCGGGCAAGATCTTCCTCTCTCGCGCGATTTCCCGAACTGTCCGTCCGGTCTTCGCACTTTCTTTTGCGATTTCCGCTGCGCGATCATAACCGATCTTTGGCGAGAGACTGGTAACCATCGCCATCGAAAGCTCCACCAACTCGCGGCAGCGCTCCTCATTTGCCTCGATTCCGCGCACGCATTTCTCGCCAAAAATATCGACCACATTTCCGAGCAACCGGATGGATTCCAGGAGATCGTGCGCCATTATCGGCATCATGACGTTGAGCTCGAAATTTCCGTTCGCGCCGGCCCACGTGATGGTGGTGTCGTGCCCGATCACCTGTGCGCAGACCATCATGAGGGATTCGCTCATCACCGGGTTCACTTTTCCCGGCATGATGGAGCTGCCCGGTTGAGTGGCGGGCAAACGGATTTCGCCAATCCCGCATCGCGGACCGCTCCCGAGCCAGCGGATATCGTTCGCGATTTTGAAAAGAGTTACAGCGATTGTTTTCAATTCTCCGCTCGCTTCAACCACGGCGTCCTTTCCGCCCTGCGCTTCGAAGTGATTTTTCGCTTCGTAAAACGCGATCCCGGTGCGCTGCTCGATGTGGTGCAGCGCTTTCCCGGGAAAATCGAAATGGCGATTCAGACCCGTGCCGACTGCCGTCCCGCCGAGCGCAACCTCACGTAAAGCGTCGATCGCCTTCCCGGCACGCTCTTTGGCATAGGCGACCTGCTGCGCGTAACCGGAAAATTCCTGGCCGAGCCGGACCGGTGTCGCGTCCATCAGATGGGTTCGGCCAATCTTCATGATGTGCCAGAATTCCTTCGCCTTTGTTTCGAGCGCGGCGTGTAACCTTTCCAGAGCCGGAATCAGATGATTCTTCAACTGTTCGGCGGCGCTGATGTGGATGGCTGAGGGAATCACATCGTTGCTCGACTGCCCCATATTGACGTGATCGTTCGGATGAATCGGGTCGTGAGTACCAATGGCCTTACCTGCCAATTGCGCGGTCCGGTTGGCGATTACTTCATTGGCGTTGGTGTTGGTGCTCGTGCCCGAGCCGGTCTGGAAAATGTCGAGCGGAAAATGGTCGTCGAGTTTTCCTTCCGCGACTTCTTCAGCGGCCTGGACAATCAGCGCTGCTCGCTCGGCGTCGAGTAAACCCAGATCATGGTTGGCCTGTGCGGCCGCCCATTTAATTAAACCCAATGCGCGGATAAATGGCCGCGAAAATCGATACCCGCTCACTGGAAAATTCAGAACGGCCCGATGCGTAGAGGCTCCGTGGAGCGCATCCGCGGGCACAGTCATCTCGCCCATCGAATCTTTTTCGATTCGAATCGGTTTCTGCGTCATGCCGAACGTTCCGAGCCGACGCCGGCCAGTCGAGACCGCTTTTTCGACCGGGCTGAAGAGCGTCCGCTGACATGCGCGGGAGC
>JBLMXD010000202.1:0-7175 GCA_050257575.1 Alphaproteobacteria bacterium
ACCGGTTTTAGTATGCGCAATTGCTGCATTGCTTCGCCGGCCCAAAAGCTCGTCCGGTATTGCGTGAGGATGGTTTCGCAGATGTGTCGCGCATCATCATTCCGACTTTTAGCTTTCAGAATGTACACCTGCGAGAGCATGGCCAGCGGCGCAACGTAGCTGTTGGGGTAAGCAGACGCGATCTGCTGGTACATCGCCAATGCTTCGTCCGTTTTGCCCATCGACTGCAGATTAGCCGCCATCGCCATCTTTGCCGTGCTCAAAAGCTCGTCCTTCGGATACTTCGTGATGAAGGTTTGGAGCGAGTTGTTGGCCTCTTCGAATTTCTTTTCCTTGCGTTGCGCTTCTGCAAGCAGGATGTAGGCGTCCGCCCCTGCAGGCGTATTGGAATATTGGTTAATGACCTGCTGAAACTCCTGAGCGCTCTTGGCGCTCGCCAAAGCAGCGGATGCAGCGGCCGCGCGCCGATCGAAATAAAATCGATAAGCGGTGAAGCCGAGGACTGCGATCAACGCAATGCTCAACGCCACAACGATTGGTTTCTTGTAACGCTCCCAAAACACAGCGGTTTCCAGTGCGACGTCGCGAGATGGAGGCGGAGCTGTTGCCATATGCGTTGTGTGCCGGATCAATTTGAACCGAGTGAGTTCGTCTTATGCCACGCGAAGGTTTCTCGTGCAAGCCTGAGCAACACCTGTATGCCATGGAGGTGGTATCATTCCGATCACCTGTCGCTCCGGCGAAACGTCGTGCGAGCCAAAAATTGCCGGCCGCGATACAATGTTGTCTATGAATGCATTCTGGAACTCTTTGGAGGTCTTGCTCGGTCTCGGTGTAGAACCGAAGGATTTGACATTTGTTCAGATTTCCCTGCGGGGGATCATTGTTTTCCTCGTTACGCTGACCACAATGCGGCTAGGTCATAAACGCTCGCTCGCGCGCAAGACTCCGTTCGACGCCGTCTTGCTGGTAATTCTTGCCGCCGTTCTTTCGCGCGCCATTAACGGTTCGGCTGCTTTTTTCGCGACGCTCGGCGGCGGCGTGGTTTTGGTGATGCTACATCGCCTCTTCGCATATCTCGCATTCTATTCCCATGGGTTTGGGATCTTGGTCAAAGGCAAGCCCGATGTGATCGTCCATCATGGCGAGTGCGATTTTGCGGTGATGCGACGCAATCACCTCTCCATCCATGATTTGGATGAGGACATGCGTCTTAGCGCACATACCGACGATCTTTCCAGGATTCGAGCCGCACGCGTGGAGCGCAGCGGCGATATCAGTTTTATCAAGAAATGATTTGACCAATTTGAGCGATAGACCTATGACACGCACGGGATTTATGAAGCGAAACAAAAAGCGCTGGATCAAACCGACGTTCAAAACGGTGCCGATCTTTTTTGAGTGCACCTGTTACGCAGGCGCGGTCTGATCGTACGGGCCATCACGGCGAAATTTTAGGTTGATTCGGGTCCATATTCTCGGCAGCGCTGCCGGCGGCGGGTTGCCGCAATGGAATTGTGCGTGTGCCAATTGCCTGGCGGCACGCACGGGCAAAATTGCCGCCCGGACACAATCCAGCATCGCCGTTAGCGCCGAATCTAAAAACTCTCAGAATTGGTGGTTGATCAACGCATCGCCCGATCTGCTCCGTCAAATCGAAAATACGCCGCAGCTGCAGCCGCTACACAAACCACTGCGCAACACGCGAATTGCAGGCGTCTTTTTGACTAACGCTGATATCGATCATGCGCTGGGACTATTGCTTCTGCGGGAAGAAGACAAGCCGCTGGTGGTCTACGCAGCTGATAAAACCCAAACTGCGCTAGAGTGGCTCACTGGCGTTCTCGCGAGGTTCTACGGAATTGAGTGGCAAAAGATCAGCAGCGATTTTCAACCGCTGGACGAGGCCCTGAGCTTTCGTGCGATCGAACTGCCGCACAGCGTTGCCTTCCAATTCAGCGATGGACCCTCGGGTAAAACTGCCTTATTCGCGCCGACGGTCGGGGAATTGACTGAACAGCTACGTGATGCAGTTATGACCTCTGATGTCGTTCTTGTCGACGGAACTTTCTGGAGCGATGACGAACTCGCAAAAATCCGACCGGGGGCCCGTAGCTCGCGGCAGATGAATCATCTGCCCATCAGCAATGGCAGCCTTGATTTCTTGCGTCAATCGGGTCAGCGCCGGAAGATCTACACACACATAAACAACACGAACCCGATTCTGACGCCAGGTAGTCAAGAACGGGCCCAAGTTGAGCAGGCCGGAATCGAGATCGCTCACGATGGAATGGAAATCATTTTATGAACACGGGAATTTGGGACCGCGAAACTTTCGTCGAAAATCTTCGCGCAATCGGCGTGCGCACCTATCACGACAAGCATCCGTTCCATGTCGCGATGAATGAAGGCCGGCTTTCGCCGGAGGGATTGCGCGGGTGGGTGGCCAATCGGTTTTACTATCAGCGCAATATCCCGATGAAAGACGCCGCGATCCTCTCCAATTGTCCCGTGCGCGAGGTTCGCCGAACCTGGATCCACCGGATTCTGGATCATGACGGAGTTGCGCCCAAGACAATAAAATCCGCCGCCGAGGGGGGCATCGAAGCCTGGCTCCGACTTGGTGAAGCGAGTGGGTTATCGCGCACCGAGCTTTTGGAGAATCGGCATTTGTTGCCTGGCGTTCGGTTCGCTGTGGACGCGTACGTCAATTTCGCGCGCACTCAGCCGTGGCCGATCGCCGTCGCATCCTCGCTCACCGAGCTCTTTGCTCCCGATCTGATGTCAGCGCGGCTTGCAGCTTTCGAAAAATTCTATTCCTGGATCGACCCTCGCGGTCTCGACTACTTCCGTCGTCGCGTTACTCAGGCGCGGGGCGATTCTGAGGAAGCGCTCGAGATTACGCTGAAACATTGCAATACTCCCGAGCTTCAATGCGAGGCTGTGCGCGCGTTAGAGTTCAAGTGCGATGTGCTCTGGTCCATGCTCGATGCGATCCATCATGCCTATGGCGGAAATCTCTGATTCAGCTCTGCCTCGTCTTGTTAAAGGGGTTCGTTTACAGAGTGATCCCAAGACCGGCAAAAGCGTGCTGCTTTACCCGGAAGGCATCGTCGAACTAAACGAAACTGCGCGCGAAATTCTTTCACGATGCGATGGGCGAACGTTTGGCGAAATCGTTCGCACGTTAGCCGAAGAATACGACGCCGATTCTGATGCGCTCGCCGCCGATGTCGGTGAAACGCTTGCCGATTTGCAGCAACGCAACCTGATAGAATTCACATGAACGCACCTCGGCCATACGCGCTGCTCGCTGAGATCACATATCGTTGTCCGCTGCATTGCCCGTATTGCTCAAATCCTGCCTCTGTAGAGTCTGTTGTCGGCAGCGGAGAACAAACCCGGCCGACCGCGCTGAGGACAGCGCACACTACAGCGAACAACGGCGAACTCAGCACGGATGAATGGAAACGTGTCATTCGTGAGGCCGCTGCGCTCGGCGTGCTTCAGATTGGTTTTTCTGGAGGCGAACCACTTCTACGACGTGATTTGGACAAACTCGTGAGCGCGGCGCGTGCGGCAAACCTTTACACGAACCTCATCACCAGCGGCATTGCACTCGATGACGATCGGGTCCGCTCGTTGCGCGATGCGGGTCTCGATTCCGTCCAGCTAAGTTTTCAATCGGATGACGCCGAACTTGCGGATGAAATCGCCGGGACGCGCGCGCATCAGCTCAAGCTGGATGCCGCTGCAAGAATTCACGGAGCCGGAACTCCCTTAAGCATCAATTTCGTGATTCACAGACGCAACATCGATCGGTTGCCGGAAATTATCGATCTGGCGGAAAGGCTCGGCGCAGAAAGAGTCGAGTTGGCCAATGTGCAATTTTACGGCTGGGCGTTTTTGAATCGCGCTTCGTTACTGCCCACGCGCGAACAGGTAGATCGTGCCGGAGAAATCGCAAAGGCAGCCAAAGCGCGGCTGGCGGGGAAAATGGAAATCTTTTATGTGCTATCGGATTACTACGGGACCCGCCCGAAACCGTGTCTCAACGGCTGGGGTCAACGTTACCTCACCGTCAATCCCATTGGTGACGTACTCCCCTGCCCGACTGCCTCATCAGCCATTCCCGATTTGCGTTTCGAAAACGTGCGTGCGCACAATCTCGATTGGATCTGGCACGAATCAGAAAGCTTCAACAGATTTCGTGGGACGGAATGGATGCCAGAGCCGTGCCGCAGCTGTCCGCAGAAAGAAATCGATTTTGGCGGGTGCCGTTGTCAGGCGGCATTGCTGACCGGAAACGCCGCAAACACTGATCCGGTTTGCGAATTGTCTCCGAATCGCGCGATGATTGATTCTGTGTTGCGCGAAACAAATTCATCGAGCAACAGCGTGCGCGATTGGGTCTATCGTGTTAATCCTGAGGTGTTCGCACATCTGTAGCCGGAACTGGCGATCCGGGAAGTGGCTTCGTCATTTAAAAACCGGCGTCAACGATGTCGGCTACAACAACGTCGTGTCATTTCTTAGGGACTCGGGCGAGGCACTGGAGTTGGGCGCAACCGCGGTAATGGCGTAGGTCTCGGTGTCGGTCTCGGCGTAGCAGTCGGCGTGGGACACGGTGTGCCCATCCCGTCGCACCAGGTCATGTTCAGGCTGTCGACGCGCCAACCTTCGTTACCGCCACTACTGTCGCTAGCCATCCGCCATCGAAGCCTGCCGTTCAGCAGATTCCCTGGGAGGCCCACGACGGTTGTAATAAATCCGCCTGAGTTCCCGCTCCAAGCCTGACGCCCGGCGATAGGACTGCCACGGTCGGTAGCAATTGTGCGGTTATACCCGCCCGACACAAAGCCGCCTCCAGCGGCAAGAATGTCTTGGAAGGTATTTCCGCCGTCAGTGCTGAGTTCCAGCACACCTCCATCGAAACCGAGATTGGGATCAACATCGGAGGCCTCTAGATTGAAGTTGTGCCGAAACGTCAATTGAACACAGCAATCTTCGAAAAAGCTGACGAACCATCCGTCGAGCCGTTTGTCGCTAACTACGCCGGGGTCGTCGATAAAGAGAGCGTTGGGCAATGTATCGGCTGGCGGGATAGGTACTCCAGAATTCGATGAGACCCAAAGCGGCGGTGGACCTAATGCATTTGTTGCGAGCCAACCGGGTGGCAATTCGGGCGGCGTTAACCCATCGAAGTTATCGCTTTGTGTCCGCGGGAACCAGCAAAGCGGACACGGCCATGGAGTGGGGGTAGGACCAGCGGCGGTAAGGATATCGATTTGCCGGGCATCGCATGCAGGGGAAGCCGATCCAACTTGATCGGTCGCACGCGAAGAGCGGATCGCTGCCATGAGCACGACTCCGGCCGCGATCAATGGAAATAAACGAACCACAGCCCGTAACGCTGACCCCTTACATAGGTTGTTTGATTTTCTAATCATCGACCGGTCACCGCTACGGACTCGGACGCGGGTGCGGTGTGAACGCGGGTGTAGCCTGCGGACTTGGTGTTCCGTGCGGAGTCGGACGTGGGGCCTGCGATGGACGCGGCCTCGGTGTACTTGGCGGCGGCTTGGTCGCTGTGGCTGTAGCTGTCGCTGTTGCTGTTGCCGTTACGGTTGGCGTAGGTGAAACCGTAGCCGTTGACGTCACCGTTGGCGTAACACTAGGCGTAAATGTGGGCGTCGGGGAGGCGGTCGCAGAAGGAGTCGGTGTTGGACATGGCGCGTTCGCGCAACCAGCAATATCGATTGTATCAACGCGCCAACCTTCATCGGACCCAGTCATGTCGCTGGCCATCCGCCAGCGCAGCCTGCTATTTGCCGGAAGAAACAGTGGGAGGTTGACCACAGTCGTGACGAAGCCCTGAGAATTGCCGCTCCAGGCCTGACGACCCGCAATCGGACTACCGCGACCAGCGCTGATCGTGCGGTTATAGCCCCCGATCACGAAGGTCCCGCCGGCGTCAAGAATATCTTGGAAGGTATTTCCGCCGTCAGTGCTCAGCTCCAAGACTCCACCATCGAAACCCAGATTGGGATCCTCTGCCGACGCTTCGAGATTGAAGTTGTGCCGGAAGGTCAACGACAAGGGCGCAGGAGGAAGGAGTATAGCGAGCGAGTCGAGTAGTTTGTCGCTGACTACGGCTGGATCATCAATAAATGCAGCGTTGGGTAGCGTATCCGCAGGCGGCATCGGCACTCCGGAGTTAGATGTGACCCACATCGGCGGCGGCCCTTGGGTATTCGTGGCTGTCCAGTCCGGTGGCAATCCAGGTGGCGCGACATTGTCGAAGTATTCCGTCACTTGCACCGGTAGAGAACAGGGAGGCGAGCACGTAGGATTCGGCGGTGGAGTGGGAAGCGCAGCCGAGATATCTACCCGGCCCCACCCAACGACATTGTTAGGAGGTCCGGGCGTCCCGCACTGTTTGTAGGCAAGAAAGAAAGCCGCCTCATTCAACGCGCTCCGACTCCCAGAAATATTGTGACGCAAGTCTGGCCGGGCTGACCAAAGCAATGCCATGGCACCAGCGATGTGTGGCGTCGCCATGGACGTCCCGCTGAGAATTGCATAGTCATTATCGGAACCGTTATAGCTTGAACGAATGTTGGTACCGGGCGCGCTGATATCAGGCTTTATTCGATTACTCCCATCGATTACCACCGGGCCACGACTGCTAAAAGAAGCAACATTATCGGTGCCCGTGTTTAAGGCGCCGACGGTATAAGCCGCTTCATAAATGGACGGTGGGTCTTCCATGGTGGAGCAGTTTGGGCCCGTACTATCAGCCCTTACCACTGTCATGATTCCGGCAGCGGCTTGCGCTTCGATCGCGGCTTGCAACGTGGAAACCGAACAACCTTCCGATGGCGGGCAGTGCCACGCGTTAACGGTGATATCGGGAGCTCTAAGCGGGTCGCCCTGGCCACCGCCTATGGGATAAGGCGCAATGAACCATTCCATACATTCCAGATATCTAGACGGTGTGCCATTACCCTGGTCCATGTTACGGCAACCGATCCATTTCGCGCCTGGTGCCATTCCGATCTGGTTGCCCATGCCGTCGTCGCCAATTGCGGTGCCCATGGTGTGAGTTCCATGGCCAAGGTCGTCGCATGGGAATGGCGAATCATTACCGCATGGATTTCCAACGCTGTCGTGAA
>JBLMXD010000203.1:0-13969 GCA_050257575.1 Alphaproteobacteria bacterium
TATCCTCCTAAACGGAAGCATCGAGAGTCATGCCAACTTACGAGTATTCGTGCGAAAAGTGCGGTCAGAACTTCGACGCATTCCAGTCGATGCGGGACGAACCGTTCCGGGAATGTCCGAAAGAGCTTTGCCGCCTGCCTGAATGGGGGCATGGGAAGGTGAAACGATTATTGGGCACCGGCGCAGGTTTGATCTTCAAGGGATCCGGATTTTATACCACCGACTATCGCAGTGACTCATACAAAGAAGCGGCAAAAAAGGAATCTCCTGGCGCTTCGTCGGGGAGCGAGAAATCCAGCGGATCAAAGGAATCGGCGAAACAGCCTTCGTCCCCTCAGACCAAGGCTCCCGAAAAGAAATCAGCGAAGGAATCCGCCTGATCTTGTGGTGTCAGTTGCGCGCGATTTACTCTGGCGAAAAACCGGTCAAAAAAAACCGGTTATCCATGCCGAAGCTTTTGCAGTTGTGCGATGAATGCCTCCGGACCGCCTGGGAAATAACCGTCAAACTGCCAAAGTTTCTGGCCGTTGCTGTTTAATACAACGATGGTCGGAAACCCAAGCACCTCGTACTGCTGCGCGAGTTCCAAGTTTTGCTTTTTCAGTTCGGCGGGCTGGGTCTTTCTTCGGGGAAAATCCAGTTCAACGAGCACGAGGTTATCGCGTGCGAAATCTTTAAACTGAGGTTGCGAGAAAATGTCTTTGTCGATCTTGATGCACCACCCACACCAATCAGAGCCGGTAAAATTCAGCAACAGAAGCTTGCCGTTCGCCTTAGCTTCTTCCTGCGCCTTTTTATAATCGTTCAGCCAGGAGGATCCGGATTCCGCTGGCGCGAACGACGCAAACAGAGCAGAGACGGCGATGGTAAGGAAAAATAATCGAGGGCTCTTCACACCATCATCATCGATGCGATTGCAAAGGGGCGCAAGAGCAGCGCAACGCACCGCCCGGTGCAACTATTCTCTTTCAAGCCCGCCATAGCCCGGCGCGGCAACGCCGGGCTATAAACGGAAATCCTGACCTAGCGAAGATGTTTCGAGACGAGTTTGGTCATCTCGAACATACTCACCTGGCTCTTGCCATTAAATACCGGCCTGAGCTGGTCGTCGGCGTTGATCATTATCTTCTTCTTTTTGTCCTGCAGGCCGCGCTTCTTGATATAATTCCAAAGCTTTTTTGTAAGCTCCGGGCGTGACAGCGGCTGCGACCCGACGATAGCAGCAAGCTTATCATCCGGCTGGACCGGTCTCATGAAGGCGGGATTCGGTTTGCGCTTGGAAGTTTTTTTGGTTTTCGGCATGGACGCTGACTAACGTTTCGCCTGCTGGAGAGCAAGAACTAAATTTGAGGTTGATAAAAAATTTATTACCCTGCCGACCGGCGCACCGCGATCGCCGCCAGGTCGTCTGGAGCATTTTTTGTAGGATTTTCGGGAGCTGTTTGCGCCAGAATTGTTTGTAGCAGTGCCTCGGCGCTGGCGGCGCGAATATCCAACATTTGTTCCAGTTGCGTGGGATTCAGTCTCCGATGCTCGTCCTTGTTCCAGCGTAGCAGCCCGTCGGTGTAAAGGAGAAAAGCGTCACCCGGTCTCAGTTCGATCGGAGTTTCAGTAAATGCGGGGCGTTTAATCAACCCCAGTGGTGGCGCCACCGAAGCAATTGATTGCGTCGTTCCGTTGTGGCGAGCGATCAGGAGTGGCGGGTGTCCTGCGCCGACGACCGAAGCGTGTCCGGTAGCTGGATCAAGCGCAATACACATCGCCGTCATGAATGAGCGTGAGCCGAAGATGCTACGAAAATCGTGATCCACAGCCTCCATCAGGCTGACAGGCGTATCGTGTTCCAAACCATGCTGGAACAGAAGTTTTGCCAGCGTGGTCAGCAATGCGGCAGCCGCGCCATGGCCAGTGCCGTCTGCGATCCAAAATAAAATCCGGCCGTTCTTCATTTGGAGCCATCCATAGATATCGCCACCGACCTGAATGACAGGACGGTAGCAGGTGGCAACCTGCCAACCCGGCAGCACCAGCGGCTTCTGCGGGATCAATGATTGCTGGGTCAAACGCGCTGCGGCCAGATCGCGCTCCAGATCACGCCGCCATTTCTCTAATTCATCATTTTGCCGCTCTAATTGTCGACGCATCGAGCGAAGCCGAAGCTGCGTCTCTATTCGCGCGCGCAGCACCGAGGAGTTCAGCGGTTTCGTTACAAAATCATCTGCTCCCGCCTGAAGACATGAAACCTCGCTTTGTTCACTGCCGTGGGCAGTAAGCATGATAACGGGAACCTGGGCCACGGCGGTGTTCGCATCCGACCGAAGCCTATCGAGCACCTCAGCGCCGTTCAGCCCCGGCATGTCGAAGTCTAGCAGCAAAAGCGAGGGCGGTTTGGCGTGAATGCTATCGAGTGCTTCGATACCATCCTTGGAAACGCGGCAATCGTAACCAGCGGCACCGAGCAGTCGCATTAATACCCGACGACTCATTGAGTCATCGTCCACAACCAAAATTTCTGCATGTGAATTCGCAGCCATTTCTATTTCGGATTCGGATGAAACGCGCTGGCGCATTGTATTCGTGCTGCTATTTGTGAACAAATCGTAAAAGGTTGAACAAAGCGTGATTTAATGATTGGCAACAGCTTCGACTCCGGATACGGTTATAAAAAATTTTCATTTATGATGAAATTTTCACTCCCGCTCGCTTGTCTCGCGGCTTTCTTTTTCGCCTCATGCGCTGAGGAGCCACCACCTCAACCGACTCAACATCACAGGGCGGCGAATTACGCTGCCACCCAGACGCAGGAATACCCGCCGCCACAGCAGCCGTTCAACCCAAATGGGCCGGTCCAGCCCATGGCTACGCCTCCTCCGACTCAGGTGGCGCCGTCGCCTCCGCCGACAACTGCACCGCAGACCAAGGTGGCCAAGGGAGATTATCCTTATGGTATCCCTGTCCCTGGCAAACCGCACCTGGTGGAGAGTCCATATTCGCCTGGCAAATATATTGATGTGGAAGGATTCCCTCCTGGTACCGAGGTGAAGGATCCTTACACCGACAAGATTTTCCTTGTGCCATAAACTCCGGGGCGCTGCGGAGTTCCGCTCATGCGGGATACTGAATGTCAGGTTAGCGCACCCCAGCCCCTTTATGCGGACATCCGCCATGAACATACGAAGTTTGTTTGATCTATGGAGTTGCGGGTAAAGCGGGCACCTCGAATCGATCTCGAAATCACCGTTCCGGGTGACAAGAGTATTTCACATCGCGCGGTAATTGTTGCCGCTTTGTCTAACGGGGTGTGTACGCTCCACGGTTTTCTTCCCAGCGAAGATTGCATGCACACCGTAAATGCGATGCGCGCATTGGGAATCAAGATCGAACAACCTGAGCCGACCCAGTTAATCGTCCACGGAAAGAGGCGCATCCTGACTGCGCCACCGGGCGACATCAATTGCGGCAACTCGGGTACGACCATGCGCCTTGTTACGGGTCTGTTGGCCGGACAAAAGTTTGAAGCTCGGCTTGTGGGAGATCCGGGATTGTTGAAACGTCCAATGGATCGGGTGATCGCTCCGCTTTGTGAGATGGGAGCGAGCATTGTTGCCGAAGGGCCCGATCAAACGCCACCGTTGCGCATCTCCGGCGGGTCGCTTCGGGGAATTAATTATCGGCCCTCTGTGGCCAGCGCACAGGTGAAAGGCGCATTGCTCCTGGCCGGTCTCTTTGCCAGAGGCAAGACGACAGTCGAAGAACCGGTGCCCACGCGCAATCACATGGAGAAGATGCTCAACTACTTTCTGGTACGTACGTCCACGGAAGGTGAAGGCAGCGTAACAGTCTTCGGCGATCAGGTCCCTGAGTCCCGGGACTTCGATATTCCCGGCGATATCTCTTCATCCGCCTTTTGGTTGGTTGCTGCCGCAGCGCAACGCCGTGGACACCTGCTCATTCGCAACGTTGGTTTGAATGACACGCGAACGGCGATGCTGGGCGTGCTGCTCCGAATGGGCGCGCAGGTCCGGGAGGCCATTGAGGACGTCGAGCAGCTTGAACCGCGCGGCGTTGTCGAGGTCACAGGAGTGCCGCTCAAGGCAACCGTCATCCAGGGCAAGGAAGTCCCGCAACTGATTGACGAACTGCCGATTCTCTCCATTGCCGGCGCCCTTGCGAGCGGGAAAACGACCATCCGGCATGCACAGGAGCTGCGCGTCAAAGAAACAGATCGTATTGCGGCGATCGCACACAATCTACGCACCATGGGCGCGCAGGTGACCGAGTTAAATGACGGTCTCGAAATCTTCGGACCAGCACCGCTGCACGGCGCGCGCCTGCCCAGCTTTGGCGATCATCGCATTGCAATGGCCTTTGCGATAGCGGGCCTGTTTGCTGAAGGCGAGACGGTCATTCAGGATGCCGAATGCATTCGCGAATCCTATCCGGGATTCGAAGCCGTACTCGAAGAATTTACCAATCCGAAGCGGATGCAGGTGAGCACACCTGTGATCGGTTCGCTGGCTCCCGTGCCTGCAGAGGATAGCTAGGAAGTTCGTTAGGGGCGAAGTAACATGGGATCAAACGCTTCCCACCGACGCTCGGCCCATGTGATCGCCATTGATGGTCCTGCCGCGTCTGGAAAGAGCAGCGTCGCGCGGGAGCTCGCCCGGCGACTCGGTTTTATCTACGTTAATTCGGGGGCGATTTATCGGGCTGTCACCTGGCACCTTTTGCAACAGGAAATCCGACCGGAGGAGAACGAACGTATTGCCGATACACTGGACTCAGCCGTGCTTACCTGCACTGTGGAAGACGGTGAATCACGCATCATGGTGGATAACATCGATCCTGCCGAACATTTGCGAGATGATCGTGTAAACGAATGCGTTTCTCGTGTAAGCAGGTTGCCACAGGTCCGTGACGTTGTTTCACAGAAACTTCGCAATTGCGCCCACGGGCATGACGTCGTTATCGAAGGGCGAGACATAGGGTCCGTTGTTTTTCCCGACACGCCATACAAGTTTTACATCGATGCTTCGCCTGAAGTGCGCCTCCGGCGTCGAGCTGCACAAGGAGAGCGCGACAAAATCACCATGCGGGATCACGATGATGCTTCACGTGCTGTCTCACCGCTGGTGAAAGCGACAGACGCGCACCAGATTGACACATCGAACGTGACGATCGAGCAAGTTGTGAAAGAGATTATCACGCGGCTTCAGCAACAGGACTTGCCGATGGACGATCTTCCGATCACGCAATCGCGCGCGCGGTGAATGAATTTCTATTACTGGGTTGGATATCATCTCGCAAGGCTGACAGGGCGATTGTTCTTTCGCTTTCAGGTGATTCATCGGGAGCGGATGATTCAAAGCGGTCCGGTAATTCTTGCAATGAACCATCAGAGCTACCTGGACCCGCCGCTGGCCGGAATCACGTGCGATCGAGCAATTTATTTTCTGGCCCGGCGCACGCTTTTAAACGTGCCGTTGTTAGGTCGGATTTTGCCGAAGGTGAATGTCATTCCGGTAAACCAGGAAGGCGTCGATCGCAGCGCCATCAAAGTGATGATTCGTGTCTTGCAGGCCGGGAACGGCATCCTCGTTTTTCCCGAAGGCTCGCGAACGCTTGACGGGAACTTGCAACCAGCAGAGCCGGGATTAGGCCTGGTGATTGCCAAGACGCTCGCGCCTGTCGTGCCAATGCGGATCTTCGGCGCGCACGAAGCACTGCCGCGCAGTGGCGGTCGGCTGCGCTTCGTTCCCATTACGATTGTTGTTGGAGAGCCGATCTTTTTTAGCGCAGCCGATCTCAATCTCGCAGGAAAAGATCTTTATGCGTGGCTGAGCGACCGCGTAATGAATGCAATCGCCGCCCTGCACCTTCACTGAGGCGCGGGCGCCTCAGTTGCGCTCGTTATCTTCACTTACATACTGATAACGTGAATGTGTCAGAAGCAGGAGCTGAAGAATCCCAATCATCGCGAGTTCCAAAAACGGTTTTTCTATTAATGCTCATCATTGCCGTTGCTCTGGCGATGCTGAGTGCTTTCGCCAATTTCCAGCGTCCTCAGCATGGGAACCGTGAAACCGTCGCAGTGAGACCGGCGGTCTCGCTGACGCCATCCGAGCAACGACGTTAAGTTTTGTTTGACATCGCCATGCGCTCCGTTTTGTTCGTCCACTGAAGAAATTCACAATCCATCGCTGATATGAAAAAAGTTTTCGTCCTTTTCCTGCTGATTCCATTTACGCTGGTTTGCTCGTGCCAAAAGCAAGATACCGCGGCTGAAGAACAGCTTGCCAAGCGTAAAGCGGAATTGGACGCTCGCGAGAAAGCATTGGATGAACGGGAGAAAGCATTAGTGGAGCGGGAGAAGTCGCCCGCGATGCGGCCGGTTGCGCGCGTTCCCCGCGTACGTCCGGCCGAAGCTCAACGCAGCGTTCCCCCTGAGCTTCAGGGGCTGATTGCAGATCCCTCCGGGGCAAGAGCTGAAAGGGAACGATTAATGAAGGACCGGCTCGCTGAAAGGCAACGGAGGATGGAAGAGCTGCACAAAGCGAGGGCAGCCCGGGCGCTGCCACGTCCTCAGGCGACAGCTCCCGTTACAGAAGCTGCTTCGCCGAGTCCGTCCGCCACAGCGGAATAACTCGGTGCTAGTTAGGCGCCTTGTTCGAAGGCGCCGGTGAATTGCCCGAGCGTTTGGCAAGCTCGCGGGCGTATTGAAGCGTATCGATGGAGTCGACGCTCTTGTCGCGTCGAATTGCTTTTATCCTTGGGAACCGCAGCGCCAGTCCACTGGCGTGACGCATGCTGGGCTGGATGGAGTTGAACGCTACCTCTAGCACTACATCCGGTTTGACTCTTCGATAACGTCCATGATCGACGATAGTGTTCTGTTTGAAGTGGTCCGTTAGCTCCGCGATCTCCGCATCGGTCAGTCCGCTGTACGCCTTCCCAACTGGCAGAAGTTCGCCGGAAGTATCGTCGCGCACGGCGAACGTGTAATCGCTTAGAACGTCGTTGCGTTTGCCATGGCCAAGTTCTGCCGCGACAACCACCACATCCAGCGTGGCCAGTTCGCGCTTCAGTTTAAACCAATACATTCCGCGCGTACCCGGCAGGTAGAAGCTCTCCGGATCCTTGATCATCAAACCTTCGTTCAAACGCTGACGCGCTTCCTGAAAAATCCGCTCGATCTCTTTGGCGGAACGCGCTGGCGTGACTTTTGCTTTCTGAAATTGCGAAGGTGCTCGAAGGGTCGCAATTCGTTCGCGCCGTTCATGCAACGGAGTTCTCAACAGCGAACGCCCGTTCATCCAAAGAAGGTCGAAAATTACAAACGCCACCGGCACATTCGCAGTTGCATCGGCAAACAAATCTGCGTGTTCATCTCTGCGTCCGAGTCGCTTTTGCAGGTCGAAGAATGTTAGTCGCCGGCCTTCGGCGAAAGCTATGATTTCGCCGTCAACAATGAGTTCCTGATCGAATATCCTGGCTTGTTCGACAAGCTCAGGAAACTGTCCGGTAATGCGCCTTAAATCCCGCGAGAAAATCTCGACCCTGTCTTTGCTGCGATGAAGTTGTGCGCGGATGCCGTCGAATTTGTCCTCGACATAGACAGTGGTCTCAAACGATTTGAGCGCATGCGGTTCGGAAGTTTTCGCTTCGACTAACCGGTTCCAGAGTGCATCCGCGCTGGATTCGGGGGTCGCTAGCATGCACTTGATGGGGCGAAATAGTGATAGCTCGGCATGGTCCAATTCCCGTCGCGAAGCCAACAGCGCGGTGCGGCCAATGTCGCCCAACAACATGTTGGCCCGTTTGACCTCTTCGCGCGAAACATTGAACGCTGCGGCGATCGCGTCCTCCACCAGGCCCTCTCGCAAACCGATGCGGAGATCGCCTGTCAAAATCTTTACGACATATTGTCCTTCGCGGGCAGACAAAGTTGAAAATTGCTCTTTCAGAAGCTTTGCCTTGGCAATCGGGCCGCGTGCGCGCTGAAGACTGTGGAAAAACCCGGCCGACTCAAGAATACTGAATGGGCGCGGTGCGTTTCGGCCGTCGAGGACTTCAAATGCAGTTTTCCCGGCGTCACCGTGTCTACTGGCGGCGCGATGAAATTCAGCATCGCCGATTTTGGTCGCGTCCTGCAACGCCCGTAGAATAACAGCCCATCCGACCTGCAACGTCCGTGGATCACTTTGGGCAAAGGCTCTTCCCGTGAAATAGGTGGTAACAATCGGAAGCTGCTTGCTCGTTAGACCTCGCAGGTAACTGGAAAGCAATTTGATTTTCTCCGATTTTGCCGGAGTCGCCGCAATGGCTTCTCCCAGATCAGCAAACTTCAGGAATTCAGACTCCGGCGTTGAGCGGCGCCGACTCCGTTGTGTTCCAACAGCTTTGGAAACGGATCGCAACCCGCGGTTTTCAGATCCCAAGTGCAATTCCATTTGATTTTCCTCGCTTAACGCCCACGCATCGATGCCGCGATGGCGAAGATCGCATGCAAACGCCGCGGCGAATCCATGGAGCGTCAATACGCGGCTCGGCTGGACTAATTCGATGTACCGAAGCAAATCGTCGTAGTCAGCATGATCGGATAGAGGAAAGGCGGCATCGACCTGGTACCGATAAATGGCTTCGGGGTCTATCGCCCAGCCACTGACAAACGCCACTCGTTTGCGCTGAATTTTCTCCAGCATCTGCGAGCGGTTTGCACTCGGCGGGCAGATCAAAACTTTCCCGGCGACTTCATTCGGATTGTATCGCACGTATTTGCAAAACGACTGGCCAAGCTGCTCGTAGATACGCGTCATGTGATAAACCGACCCATGCAGCATGGGCGTTAAACCGGTACCCTCGAGCGAACAGAGGATTTCCTGCGCCTTGCCTAACGAATAGCCGAGCAGCACGGGCACCTCATCCGCTTCAAGCGTGTTGGCGCAGAACGCTACCATTTGATCGATTACGGCCTTCGTTGGCGGAAAGCGATAGCGCGGAAGTCCAAAAGTTGTCTCCATTATGAGTGTATCGGCCTGGCGCCACTCCGCAGGCTCGGCGGATTTGCCCGGACGCAGCTTAAAATCGCCAGTGTACAAGAGCGTCTCCTTGTCAGCGAAAACCAGGCATTGTGCCGAACCAAATATGTGCCCGGCTGGTATCAACATCAGGTCAACACTGCTGACGGACCGCATTTCTCCGAATGGCAAAGCATGCTCTATACGCGATCCCGGAATGCGGACTTGCATCAGGTGCGCTGTCCGCTGGGAAACAATGACCTCTCGATGAGGCGCGAGGTGGTCGCCGTGCGCATGCGAAACAAATGCGAAGCGTTTCGCCTCCCGCGGATCCAGCCAGATATTTTGTTTCGGCAGGTAAACGCCGCGCTCATATCGAACTTCAATCACGGAAAAAATTAGTTCCGAATCCCGGGGAATTCCATCGCAGCAGCCACTTCAATGAGAATCAGGGTTGTGCGTTGACACCAGCTTGAGGCAGCCGCTTTATTATTGAAATGAGACTTGCGGCCACAATTTTTGCCTTGGTCTTGGTGGCATCGTCTGCTCCGGGCAAAGGCGCTCGGGACGAACCCAAAGTGGTTGAGAAAATCACACCGCTGCCTGTGGCATTGGACCCTAACTTCCAGTTTCGGAAAACGAAGCTCTACTTCATGAGTGAGAAAGGAATACAGGCAAGAGAAAGGGCACGCGGGTCCACGAGCAAAATCGGCGGGAAGTCAGGTTCGCCGGGCGAAAAAACCGCCACCGTTCAGGACGCTCCGATTACTTTTGAGCGGCAATACCGTCTTTTCGGCGCAGTCACCGCACTCGATCAGCGACAGCGCTACGGCAATTACTTCGATTTCTTTTGGCGAGCCAAACGGCCCGCCGATGTGACAGTGCGTTTGGAGTATCGGCAAGAGAAATTGCACGAACACGTCCAGGCCCAGGAGATTACATATAGAAACGTGCACGGTACTCATAGGACCGAATTCAAGGTGATCGGGGACGACTACTTTGACGATGGGAGAGTGATTTCCTGGCGATGCTTGTTGATCGTGAACGGCCAAATCGTGGCGGAGAACCGCTCGTTTCTGTGGAAGTAGAGCGCAAAGATCAGCGGTGCCCGGTTTTACTCCAGTGCAGTGGCAACGATCCGGGCGATCAAGCTTCTTTTTCCAATTCCGGTACGGGAAGGAGTCTTCCAATGGCTGTCATGGGTTTGACAGCATGGCTTCGGGGCTGGTATCGTTTAAAAGAGTAACTGTGGACTCATCTATTCAAGTTGGGGTAAGGGGGCCGACCGTATGGGTGAAAGTGGGGGGAAAAGGTAGCTTCCTCAATAGCGGCAACCTCAAGGAGTTCTCGCGCGAAATGTTGGATCGCGGCTACCGCGAATTTGTGGTGGACCTGGCGGATTGCGTCATGATGGATTCCACATTCATGGGAACGATGGCAAGCGTAGCGTTGCGGTTAAGGGAGCTGGGTCACGGCCACCTTCATATCGTCCATTGTGGAAATCGTAGTCAGCAACTGCTTTCGGGACTTGGACTGGATCAGATATTCGATATTCACAGTGATGGTGCTCGCGCCCCTGAATGTGAAGCGCTCGACCAAGCCACCAAACAGCCCCCGCCGGATTCCCAAAAAAAAGAGCAGGCAGAAACAATGCTGGAGGCGCACGAAGCGCTTTGTGAGGCCGCGCCGGAAAATATTTTTCGCTTTAAGGACGTTCTCGATTTTCTAAGACAAGACCTTCATCACGAGACGTCTTCGAAGTAAGCTGAGCCCTGCGCGATGTGGCCGACTCTCTTGCTTGGACTCCTCGTCGCGTCTGTTGCCGGATGGATTATTACGGCGTGGCTGCAGACACGCCGAATTCGCAGGCTCGAGCGTTCGCATGAGGAGATCCAGGTCGAAGAGACGCTTGTTTTCGATTTCCTACACGGTTTAGGCGAAGCGTTCCGGGAAACGATTCGCCCTCAGGAACTGCATCGGCTCATCGTCGAGGGCGCCACGCGCATTCTCGATGCGCAGGGCGGCGCGCTTTATGTGAGTGATCGCACCGGCGAGAAGCTTACGCCGGCCTTTATCTCGAAGGGTTGTCCTCCGCTTGTTGAGATTCCCCAGGAGATACTGCAACAGGCGGCTGCGAATCCCGTAACGTTGGAAAGTTTTCTGCGGCTGCACACCATTGGTCCGCGGGAAGGATTGATTGGGCATGTTTGGCAAACGGGCCAGGCTGTCTGTCTGAACGAGTTTTCCGAATCGCCGGAGTTGGCGAAATTACGCGGAAGCGCCTTTGGAAGTGTGTCCGTCATGGCTGCGGCGCTGCGTTATGGAAACCAGGACATGGGTGTGCTGGCGTTGGCCAATGGACAAATGGGTGCGGCGTTCTCGCAGGCCGATTTTGTCGTTTTCAAATCCATCGCCGAGCAATCCGCTTTTGCCCTCTACAACGCCATCATTTATTCAATGGCGAACGAGAAGAAACGTCTCGATCACGACCTCGAGATCGCTCGAGACATTCAGCGTATTCTACTTCCGGAGGAAGCGCCGGCCATCAATGGATTTCAAATTGCAGGAATCAATGTACCGGCCCGGCAGGTTAGCGGAGATTACTTTGATTATATCCAGGTCGATGAACATCGTCTCGGCGTCGCCATTGCGGATGTCTCCGGTAAGGGCGTGCCGGCGTCACTGATCATGGCGATTTGCCGAAGCGTCCTGCGAGCCGAGGCGGCCCGGAATCCGTCTCCTGCTGATGTCCTGCGCAAGGTAAACCGGCAGCTTTATCCGGATATCAAAGAAGACATGTTTATCAGTATGGCCTATCTGATTTTGGATCAGCACCAGAATGGAGTGACGCTCGCGCGGGCGGGACATGATGCGCCGTTATGGTACCAGCGGCAGTCGCAAACAGTGACGCCTGTGAAGTCGCCAGGAATGGTCGTGGGAATTGACAGCGGAAGCGTGTTCGATAGGCTTACCGTCGATTTCGCGATACCGCTCGAGCGTAACGATTGCCTCGTTCTCTACACCGACGGTCTCACAGAGACGCTGGACTCCGAGGGAGACGAGTTTGGCGTCGACCGCATGAGAGAGTCTGTCCGCGCCAGCGCAAACGATGGGGCACAAGCGATTGTAGAAAGGATTATCGAGGACGTCCGTAACTTTACCGGTTCGGTACCACAAAACGACGATATGACATTGATCGCCATCCGCAGAATATGAAAAAGAGTTTTTCTCCTGAACAAGACGAGGAAATGAATCCGGCAGCTAACGAAAAGCCAGCGTCCGCTGCGATGACAGCGGATTCCGAAGACGCAATGTCTGGCTTGCAGGCCGATCTCGAGAGGTTCCGCGATCTCGCGCTTCGCAGCCAGGCCGACTTTGAAAATTACAAGAAACGTGCTTCCCGCGAAAAAGAGGAAGCGGTCAAGTATGCCAACAGCGCCCTCCTCCAGCAGTTGGTCTCGATCGTCGACAATTTTGAACTCGGTCTGGCGGCGGCGAAAACACAGGCCCAGGAATCGCCGATCTATTCCGGAATGGTTCTCGTTCAAAAACAGCTGAACGATTTGCTAGCCGAAAACGGATTGGAATCGATCGAAGCTGAGGGTAAAAGGTTTGATCCCAACCTGCACGAGGCGATTGCCCATGAGCCAAGCCAGTCTCACGAAGGGACGGTGATTCGCCAGGCCAGGCGGGGGTATCGTTTGAAGGGCCGTCTGCTGCGGCCTGCGCGCGTAGTTGTCTCCAGCGGTCCTGCAAAGAAGTAAGCGTTCCTTGCCTGCTTCGCATTTTAGCAGATACGTCAGAAGGAAATCATCGCTGCATGGCTACGGACAAACGCGATTATTATGAGGTGCTTGGCGTTGAGCGAACTGTCGCCGCTGAGGAAATCAAACGCGCCTATCGAAAGCTCGCAGTAAAGTTTCATCCCGACAAGAATCCGGACGACCCGCACGCCGAGGAAAAGTTCAAGGAATTGGGTGAAGCCTACGACGTGTTGATGGATCCCGAGAAACGCGCCGCGTATGATCGCTTTGGTCATGCCGCGTTCGCGCAGGGCGGCACAGGTTTTGGTGCCGGCGGTTTTCACGACCCGTTCGAAATTTTCCGTGAAGTCTTCGGCGGCGGAGGATTTGGCGGCGGAATTTTCGAAACGATTTTCGGTGGCGGCACTGGTCAGCGCGCCGACGATCGTCGTCGCGGATCAGATCTCCGCTACGACATCGAAATCAAATTGGAGGAGGCCGCTTTCGGTGCCGACAAGACGATTGAGATTGAGAAGCTTGATATCTGCGACAAATGCCGCGGCAGCGGTGCTGAACCGGGCTCAAGCAGGGTTAATTGTCCTACATGTGCCGGCCGTGGCCAGGTGATTAGTTCGCGCGGATTTTTTCACATCTCGCAAACATGCCCTCGCTGTCGTGGGGCCGGCGAAATCATTGAAAAGCCGTGCCAGAAATGCGGCGGCGAAGGGCGGGTGGAAAAACCAAGCCGGATAAAGCTGAAAGTACCCGCCGGAATCAGGGAGGGCACACGGCTGCGCTCTCCGGGAAACGGCGAGGCTGGCGTCGGTGGCGGTCAGCCGGGCGATTTGTACGTCGTCATCCATATCAAGGAACACAAGATTTTTCACCGCGAAGCCGACGATCTTTACTGCGAGCTGCCGATCCCGTTCTGGGTTGCTGCCCTGGGCGGCGAAGTCGATGTGCCAACCCTCGAAGGCAAAGCACATCTGAAAGTCCCGGCAGGTACCCAAAGCGGACAGACGTTTAAACTACGTGGCAAAGGCATAACGAACGTTAACGGCCGGAGCCACGGTGATTTGTTTGCGCGCCTCATTGTCGAAGTGCCATCACGCCTTGATCCGGAACAACGCCGCAAGCTCGAGGAGTTCGCTGCGCTTTGCGGCGAAGAAAACACGCCAATTCACAAGAGTTTCTTCGACCGCGCTAAGG
>JBLMXD010000204.1:0-2869 GCA_050257575.1 Alphaproteobacteria bacterium
GGATCTTGGTCGGGCAGGGTTCAGGCAGTTTGGTGTTTCGACCAGCGGCGCGCTGGATTGCTTTGCACTGCGAGTGGCGAATCTGCTTGTTGGCAATGATGAAGGCGCGGCCGGACTGGAAGTCACGCTGGGTGGTTTGCATTTGCGCTTTCAGGACGAGCGAATGGTGGCCTGGTGTGGCGGCGAATTTGATGTGCAGATCGGATCACAATTTTTGCCGGCGGGACACGTGGCGCATGTGCGCTCGGGTGACGAGTTAAAAATCGGCCGTCCTCAAATTGGCTGCCGATGCTGGCTCGCCATTTCGGGTGGAGTGAACGTGCCGGTTGTTCTCAGCAGTCGCTCCACCGATTTGCGAGCGAATTTCGGTGGAATCCAAGGGCGTGCCTTACGGGATCGAGACATCGTTCCGCTGTTCGCACGGCCGGGGTCATCGCCGCCGGCTACCGAGAGAATTTCGTCCTGGGGCGCGCCGCACGGTTGGGTCAGCCCCGCGAAGCATGAACCGACGTTGTACTTTATCCGTGGCGTGGATTGGAACCGCTTTGAGGCATCAGCACTTCAACGTTTCACGAGCGAAGCATTCCTTGTCTCATCCGATTCGGATCGCATGGGCGTGCGCTTTGATGGTCCAGAGCTGAAACGCCATGACAACGGCGATCTTATTTCCGAAGCGGTCGCACCCGGCACGGTCCAGGTTCCACCCAGCGGTAAACCGATTTTGCTTTTGCAAGATTGCCAAACTATCGGCGGCTATCCGAAAATATCGCACGTGATCACGGTGGATCTTGGTATTGCAGCGCAACTTCGCGGCGGCGATCGCGTTCGCTTTTTCGAGATGTCCATGACCGATGCGCATCTTTTGTTGTTGGAACGGGAACGTGATTTCGAGCGTTTTCGGATCGGTCTAAGTCTGCAGGCCCCATGAAATTGTCTGTCGATTTAAACGCCGATCTCGGGGAAGGCTCAGGACACGATGCCGAGTTGTTCGAGCTGATCAGCTCTGCGAATATCGCGACCGGTTTTCACGCCGGCGATCCAGCTTCGATATTCGAGTCGATCTGCGCCGCCAAAGAAAAAGGCGTTGCGGTGGGCGCGCATCCAAGTTTTGCAGATCGGGAGACCTTTGGACGTAAGGAAATCAATGTTCCGATTCCGGAATTGTTCGCACAACTCGTGTATCAAATTGGCGCCTTTCAGTCGTTGGCTTTCGCGACTGATGTCCGTCCGAATCATGTCAAACCGCACGGCGCGCTCTATAACATGGCGGTGCGCGACGAAAAGATGGCAGAGGCCATTGCGCACGCGACGGTCGCGGTCGATCCCTTCCTGATTCTTTTTGCGCCGGCCAATAGCGCCATGGAGCGTGCGGGAAGAAAGGCAGGACTGAAAATTGCGCGCGAAATTTTCGCGGATCGAAATTACTTAAATGACGGCTGGCTGGTTCCTCGTACGCGACCGGACGCATTGCTGCATGATCCAAAACAAGCAGCCGATCGAGTGTTGCGGATGCTGCGGGAAGGCAAGGTGCGCTCCGTCGAGGGTAGCGATGTGGAGGTGCGGGGCGAAACGATTTGCGTCCACGGCGACACGCCCGGCGCCGTCGACTTCGTGCGCGAATTGCGCCTGCAACTCGAGCGAGAAGGCGTCAGAATCAATCCGCCGCAGGGTTCGCAGTAACAAAAGCATTGTTATTCTGACCGAAACGAAGAATCTCAGGTCCAAATTCCCAAAGGTTTCACTCCGTTCAACATGACAGATCCCTCTAACCCGGCTCCGAGCCAAGCTGTCGAGACGCAACGCGAGAATACCGGTCTTGTTCGAGCCCTTGGGCCAATTGACGCGACCATGATCGTGATGGGCTCGATGATCGGGTCCGGGATTTTCATCGTGTCGGCCGAATCGTCGCGATTGGCTGGGGCTCCCGGTTGGTTGTTGCTCGCCTGGGCGGTTGCCGGCTTGCTGACAATCACGGGTGCGCTGTGTTGCTCGGAGTTGGCGACGATGATGCCGCGCGCGGGCGGCGTCTATGTTTTTCTGCGCGAAGCCTACGGTTCATCGGTCGGATTCTTGTACGGCTGGACCCTATTTCTGGTGATTCAGACTGGAACGATCGCTGCAGTGGCTATCGCGTTCGCAAAATTTCTGGGCGTCTTTGTCGGAGCTGTTTCGCCCGACAACTATCTCATCGAACCGATCTCGTTAGGCGGATATGCGATCAGCTTGTCGATGGAACAATTGGTCGCGGTTGTATTAATCGCGTCGCTCACCTGGACGAATACCCGCGGACTCGAAGTTGGCAAAATTGTCCAGAACACGTTCACATTTGCAAAGACGGCCGCGCTGGCTGCCGTGGTTGTAATCGGCTTTTCGTTAGGCTGGAGGGCGAATTCCGCGGTGTTCAGCTCGGCTTGGTGGGATTCGTGGGCGAACGGGTGGAACCCGCAAGTCGCGCAGCCTGGTTTCACAGTCGTAGGCGGCTTCGCCATCGCGCTGCTTTTTGGGAGATCAATGGTAGGTCCTCTGTTTGCCCAGACCGCCTGGACGAACGTGACATTCATCGGCAGCGAAGTTCGCGATCCCGGGAAGAATTTGGTGCGCGCACTTGTTGGAGGGTGCGGCGTAGTGGTTGCACTTTACCTGCTGGCGAATATTGCTTATCTGGCGGTCCTGCCATTCGCGGAAATCCAGCACGCGCCACAGAATCGCGTTGCCGTGGCGATGATGAACGCCCTGTTCGGCCGGCCGGGTGCGATGTGCATGGCTGCCGCAATCATGATTTCCACCTTTGGTTGTGACAATGGGCTGATTCTTTCCGGAGCGCGGGTTTATTATGCCATGGCGCGCGACCGATTGTTTTTTCAAAAAA